>CAZJDS010000005.1:0-5721 GCA_964544795.1 uncultured Alkaliflexus sp.
AATACACAATGCTCCAATGGGTTTTGATGCTTTGTGTGTTTCTGTAATTGCTTGTTCAACAATGGGATCAACAGCGCAATTGGTTCCCTCTAGTGCAAATGTGCATAAGTTTTTCGCCACTCCAAATCCACCAGGAAAAACTACCGCATCAAAGTTGCTCGAATTAAGATTGCTAATTGAGTTAATATCGCCTCTAGCTATACGTGCAGACTCAACCAATACGTTTCTTTTTTCAGAGGTCTCCTGGCCAGTGAGGTGATTTATGACGTGATGTTGCTCTATGTCTGGTGCAAATACCTCATATTTAAAGCCGGCTTTGGCAATAGCCCATAATGTAAATACCGATTCGTGTATCTCAGCACCATCATACGCTCCACAACCAGATAATACTACGGCAATTTTTTTCTTTTCGGACATGGTTTTAATATTTAGTAGGTTTGTATGCTAATTTAGCATTTATTGTTTTATCAACCAACTATCGAAAAAATATTGACAATAAAAAAAGGCGTTCCAAACAGGAACGCCTTTTTTAGTATTGATTGTCAATTGTTATTGAACGATTGACTTGAAAGTTGCATCTTCAAAATATTTTGCAAATTCCATATCTGTTGCAGCTTCAGCTTTACTATCGCTATCTAACTCAACAGCTTTGCGTAGGTTGTCAAATACCATATTAGAATCGTTGGTGCGAGCACCTACAACAGCTTTTAGATAATATTTTTTGCTAACTTCTGCAGTGTTGGCATTCAAAGTTGCAGTAGCTCCAGAGTAGTCTTTATTAAGAATACGAGCTAATGCAGCATTGTTGCTTGTGCTATTTCCAAAGTAACGAACCGCTTGGTCATATTGTCCTTTTTTCAGAGCAACTACACCTAAGTTATTGTCAAGTTCTTTTCCAGCACCTGCCGCAGAACCAAAATACTCTTCTGCTTTTTCAACATCGCCTTCTTGTAATGCAATAGCACCTAAGTTATTCATAACTTCTGGCTGATTGGCTTTTACAGAATTGGCTTTTTCGAAAGCAACTTTAGCAGCAGCATAATCTCCGTTTTGATAGAGAGCATAACCAACATTGTTGTGCGTTCTCCAATCGTTTGGATATTGTGAAGCAGCTTCTTTGTATAGTTTCACTTTTGTTGCACCGTTATCAGTAAGAGTAGCTGCATACAAGAGCTCTTCTACAGTCAATTCAGAAGGATTGCTGGAAGCCAAGCTTGTAATCTCTTGGTCTGATTTACCAATCTCTTCAGCATTGATGCTTAATTTTGAACGACGTAATTGTGGAAGAATTTCTTTTGCAATCACATCAAAAGTTTGAGACATGTTTTTGATTTCACGCTCACGTACTTCAGGATCGGTATGCATAGCAAGAACACGTAGAATAAGCTCTTTGTCCTGAATGTTGCTGTTTTCCATCAATTTCTTAAAGCCTTCCCAGTCTTCTGGAGTGCTTTTCAGATCAAAGAAATCGGTTGATTTGGCATCACCAACTTTGGCTCTGTTGAATTCTCTGTTTAATACCGATTTGGCAGAAGCTTCGCGCTGATTAGCTAACCTTGTATTTAAATCGATAGGTCCATCAGGAGATGCATAGGCAGAGATGGTTGCACCTTTAAATTCTTTTTTCTCAGCGTCTTTCACCTCTTTAATGAAAGTGTTTAACGCCTTAACCTCTGGTTTTGTTAATTCTGTTCCGCGAACATTGGCTTGTTGAATTAGGTAAAGAATTTCTGCCGTTTTAGAAATGGGCATTATTCTTTTGAATTGGTCTGCACCAACTGATCCCTGAATTCCTTCGGCATCAATCATAGCTCCAGTTGAAATTACACCTTCCGCAATTTTAGCAGGGTCAAAAGTAACAGAAGCTGTGCCTCTGGTAGCTGTGATGCGTACTACTAAGTCTGCAATGCGCATGTTTTCGTTGTAATCAATAGAGTTGGTGTAATTTACCTGTCCACCATTTAATTTTGAAATTACTTGTGCATTTCCAGAAGCTTTTTCACCTTGAACGGTAAAGGAAGGATAAGCAGTTTCTCCACCTTCATAAACTAAAACTGGAGTAGCTTCCATAGTAGCTTTGGGATCAAAATATCCACCAGGAATCTGAACTCTAATGTTGGCTTCTACCTTACCACCTCGTGCTTCAAGCACTTCTGGAGTTACAGTATAGTTTATATCTGATGCATTTGTTCTCATCTTATCAAGACTTGAACAACTTGCCACTACTGTAGCAAGAGCCAGATAACCTAAAAATTTAATACTTGTTCTTTTCATAACGTTAGCTTAATTATTTGTTTTTGAACTAATTCTTAACTCTCTTACAAATATAATAATGTTTTTAAATATCCCTATAGGACTAAGGTATATAATGCAAATTTATCATTGTAATTGGTAAATATCATCATAATTCTTGGGTTTTGCAAAGATATTTTTCATTCTTCTGCTTAATAAAAAAAGTATTACTTGCTACTTTCAATTTATATTTATTGAGTTGCTTATTCTGTTTTAAAATTATCAGAAGCTTCTGCCTCTTTTCATTAAAACGCTTAAATTTACTGCCTTAAATGTCTGTTTTGCAATGATATGATAATAAGTAAATTACCTCCCTTTTACAATAGAATTTTCCATATATTAAATAATAACAATTTTGGGTTCTATTTGAAATCAACACCCATATTATATAAGGTAAAAGCCCATTTGTCTGCTACCTCTTCAATTTGCATAGAAACTGGTTTACCAGCACCATGACCAGCCTTGGTTTCTATTCGTATTAATACAGGGTTTTCTCCTGAATAATTTTCTTGTAATGTTGCTGCATATTTGAAGGAGTGTGCAGGTACTACTCTGTCATCATGATCTGCTGTGGTAATAAGCGTTGCGGGAAAAATATTGCCTTTTGGAATATTGTGTAGCGGGGAGTAGCTCAGAAGATAACTGAACATTTCTGGACTGTCGTCACTGCGGCCATAATCACCTGCCCAAGCCCAACCAATGGTGAAATATTGATATCTAAGCATATCCATAACACCCACTGCCGGAAGAGCTACTTTGAATAATTCAGGCCGTTGATTGGCTACGGCACCTACCAAAAGGCCTCCATTACTTCCTCCCATAATAGCTAGTTTTTCAGGCTTTGTATATCCTGTATCAATAAGGTATTCTGCAGCAAGGATAAAATCATCGAACACTCTTTGTTTTTGCATTTTTATTCCACCTCTATACCATCCATCCCCATATTCACCCCCTCCACGGATGTGTGCATTTACATAAACACCTCCATTCTCCAACCAAGGAAGAATGCGCACATCAAATCCTGGCTGATAAACGATGTTGAAGCCGCCATAACCATATAGTAGAGTGGGAGATTGCCCATTAAGAGAGAGACCTTTTTTATGAACGATGTGAAGAGGAATTTGTGCGCCATCTTCGGCAGCTACAAAAACCAACTTTGTGACATATTCCTCTGGGTTGAAATCTACTTTTGGTTCAAAATATGTAGTAGATTCTTTATTTTCTATATTGTACTCAATAACTCTATGTGGAATAGTATAAGAAGTAAATGTGTAATATATTTTATTCCTATCTTTTATTGGTTCGATACCAGTAACCGCACCTGTAGAGGTAGGCAGCTCTATATTGTGAAGAAAATTGCCCTGACGATCGTATACTTTCAGTTGGCTTTGCGCATCTACCATGTAGTGTGCGATAATATAATCTTGGGTAACAGTAGCTTCTTTCAAAACATCACCCTCCTCTGGAATAAGATCTTTCCAATCTCCAATTTCGGGTTGTTGGGGATTTACAGCTACCAGTTTATAGCGAGGGGCATCCTGATTGGTTAAGAATATCAATTGATTTCCGATAGTGGCAATATAGTATGTTTCCGATACGATGTTTGAATCTGATAAAACCCAATTGCTGTTCTTTTTTAGATTTTTAATGAGGACTGTGTTGCCCTGTGTGGATTCTCCAGTATAGAGTAATAGAAATTCATTGTTGTCACTAACCTTGGTGCTGTATGTTTGTTGCGATTTCTCCAGATCTTGATAAACTATTTTATCTTGGGATTGAGGTGTTCCCATCTTGTGATAACAAACTTTTTGGAAAGTATTGCTGGCGGATAATTCGCCCCCTTGTTTGGGCTCATCGTATCGACTGTAATAGAAGCCATGGGTATCCCAAGAAAGATCTGAGAACTTAATCCATTGTAAATGATCCTCCAGATCTTTTGTGCTTTCTACTTCTCGAATATAAACTTCTCGCCAATCAGAGCCTCCTTTGCTGATAGCGTAGGCTATATATTTTCCGTTTTCTGAAACAGATGCACCCGCAAGTGAGGTGGTACCATCTTCTGAAAAAAGGTTGGGATCGATGAGTATTTTCTCTTCTTGGGTTTTGCTGTTTTTAACATATAAGATGGGGTGATTTTTAACACCATCGTGTTTGTAGTAAAAGAGATTGTCTCCTTTTTTGCTTGGGGCTGATAATCTTTCGTATGTCCATACTTCAGACAAACGTTTTTTTATTTTTTCCTTAAATGGAATTCTATTAAGATATTGATTGGTTACTTTGTTCTGGGCTTTAACCCACTCTTTAGTTTCAGCTGAATTATCATCCTCTAACCATCGGTAAGGATCGGCGATTTTATGACCAAAATAGATATCTACACTGTCAACTTTTGCAGTTGTTGGGTATTGAATGGATGATTTTTGTTTACAGGCTGTTATCATAACTAAAATGAAAATGACAGTTAGTGCCATTGTAAGTTTTGCTTTCATATCTATCTAATTTATTAAAGTCAATCAATTATCTTTCTGATACAGATACAGGGAGTTGCCAAATCAGTCAACTATGTTTATATGCCCTAAATCAGCTTATAGATGGTAGAATTTATTGTTTTTTTTGATGGGGTTTTTATATTGATTGTTAGATTAGAGGTTTATAGTATTTTGTGACCTAGAATATTTTGTTTCTCTTTCTGAGTTGATTTTCATACATTTTACCTGCAATCCAGCCCAACATCATCCCAATTACCGAACCCAGTACTAAAAGACCAGATTTCTCTGTTTCAGGGAAAAGGAGGTTTGATAAGTAGGCAACAAGAATCCCTATTGCCAATCCGATTACTACTATTCTTGAAAGCCATAGTCCTTTGGCAAATGTGCCATGATCTGATTGTAGATGTTTTATGATTGATTCTATTTGTTTTTGATACTCTTTCAACTCATCTCCCTCATCCTTAAACCATTCAGTAATATGTAGGGTTACTTTATCTAATTTATTAAAATGATCTTTACAAATGGGGCAGAACTCCTTTTGTTTGTTCAGGCAATGCATTAAACGAGGTAACATTTGCAAATTATAAAATCGTGAGGCTTCTCTGGGAGCCCCCTCAAATCGCTCTGTAAGTATTTTATACCAATCTGATAATGTAATATCTTGTTGTTCCACAGTACAAAAAATAGTATGATTTACAAAGGTCGCTTAAAATTTGTTTTTTACCAATGCCAAAGATAGAATTACGAAATATAATTAAAGTCTTCTTCCCATTTTGATTAAGATTTTTATAAATAATGGAATTCACTTTAATTTAAATGCAATTATTAGCGTAAATGTTTTAACTGTTGATCTTTATTATTTGATTTTGAGAGATAAATTTATTTAGACCCTAGATTGAGCGATTTGTGCAGAAAAAAATAAAAGATAGCTTGTTTATCACCC
>CAZJDS010000005.1:5731-30152 GCA_964544795.1 uncultured Alkaliflexus sp.
AAATCAAGTGAGACGACGGGGGCAGGTGAAATTATGAATCGCTCAATTTAGGTAGACTATAAATTAAAAAGGGCCTGGTTTCGAACCAAGCCCTTAATAGGTAACTATTTTTTGTCAAAATGTTCTTATATAATTGTATAATTCTTCAATAAAACAGTTGAAAGAACATACTCTTTGACATTTATAACTTATTCTTTGGGTAACAATACTTTTCGAGAAAGCTTTAATTTTCCAGATTTTGCATCCATCTCAATTAGTTTTACTTCAATGATTTCTCCCTCTTTCAGTACATCTTCTACGTTCTCAACACGTTTCCAATCAATTTCAGAGATATGTAGCAAGCCGTCTTTTCCAGGAATGATCTCTACAAAAGCGCCGAATGGTACAATAGATTTCACTTTCCCCTTATAAACTTTTCCTACTTCGGGAATGGCTACAATTGCATTGATACGGTCTAAAGCTAAGTCGATTGCCTCTTTGTTGTCGGCTGCTACTGCTACTATTCCAAAATTCCCTTCTTCGGTAACAGTGACCACGGTATTTGTGGTTGCTTGTATCTCCTGAATAATTTTCCCTCCAGGGCCAATAATAGCACCAATCATCTCTTTAGGAATGCGAATGCTAACGATGCGTGGAGCATGTGGTTTGTAATCTGCACGAGGCTGACTGAGAGTTTCGGTGATTTTATCAAGAATATGCATTCTTCCCGCTCTTGCTTGGTTCAATGCTTTCTCAAGAATTTCATAAGAGAGTCCGTCCACTTTGATGTCCATTTGAGCAGCGGTAATCCCTTTCTTGGTTCCTGTTACTTTGAAGTCCATATCACCCAGATGATCTTCATCCCCTAATATGTCGGAAAGAACTACGTATTTTCCACTTTTTGGATCGGTAATAAGTCCCATGGCTATACCAGATACTGGACGCTTGATTTGGATACCTGCATCCATTAAAGCTAATGTTCCAGCACATACAGTCGCCATTGACGATGATCCATTGGATTCAAGGATGTCTGAAACTACGCGGATAACGTAAGGCGTATCTTCTGGCAACATACCTTTTAGAGCACGCATGGCCAAGTTCCCGTGTCCTACCTCCCGTCGTCCAGTTCCTCTGTAAGGTCTTGCCTCGCCTGTTGAATAAGGGGGGAAGTTATAGTGGAGAAGGAAACGATCGGTGCTACGATTAAGCACATTATCTATCAGTTTCTCATCCATTTTTGTACCCAAAGTTACTGTGGTTAGTGACTGAGTTTCGCCACGTGTAAAAATCGCGGAACCATGTGCTTTGGGTAGATAGTCCACTTCACTCCAAATGGGACGGATTTCATCCATTTTGCGACCATCGATACGAATATTGTCATCCAGCATTAATCGACGAACAGCTTCTTTTTCAACGTCGTGATAATATTTTTTAATCAGATCCATAGGAATTTCCGATGGATCTATATCTGCATAATTTGCTTCTACAAACTCATCAACAACTGCTTTGAAGTTGTCAAACCGCTCATGTTTATTTGGGTTGGCGTGTTTTGCAACTGCATACGCTTTGTCGTAGGTTTCTTTCCAAACTTTTGCACGCAGCTCTTCATCATTTTCTTGATGAGAGTATTCGCGTTTTTTCGTTTTTCCAACCAGCTCTGTTAACTCCATTTGTACTTTACAGTGAACTTTAATGGCTTCGTGAGCTACTTTCATGGCCTCTAAAATATCAGCTTCAGAAACTTCGTCCATTTCACCTTCTACCATTAGAATGTTGTGGTAGGTAGCTCCTACCATTATTTCCATGTCGGCTTTTGCCAGCTCAGAAACGGGAGGGTTGATCACAAATTTTCCATCAATGCGAGCTACTCGAACTTCTGAGATGGGCTCTTTAATTGGGATGTCTGAAACGGCTAATGCAGCCGATGCGGCAAGTCCTGCCAATGCATCAGGGGTGCTCTCCTTATCGGCAGATATTAGTTCGATTGTAACAAAAGTGTCGGCATGATAATCATCAGGGAAAAGTGGACGCAAAGCTCTATCTATAAGTCGAGAAATTAAAATCTCGTAATCAGAAGGGCGCCCCTCTCTTTTAAGAAAACCACCAGGAAATCGCCCTGCTGCGGCATATTTTTCTTTGTATTCAACCGTTAGAGGCATAAAATCTGTGCCCGGTTTGGCTTCCTGTGCTGACACAACAGTAGCCAGTAGGTATGTGTTACCCATGCGTACAACGACTGATCCGTCGGCCTGTTTAGCCAGTTTACCGGTTTCAATCACAATTGATCTTCCATCGCCAAGATCAATAACTTTTTCAATTGGTTTAATCATATTTCAATTATTTTTTCGGTTCAAATATAGGAAATATCTGTGGACTATTGTATCCCTTTGAGTGATTATTCATTAGGATATATAATGATTGGAGTATGAATGGTTAGATGTGAGGGAGGCTGTTGTTGAGAAAGGTAAGGGTATTGGATCTATGTCTGTGAGAGAGAAAAGTATAAAAGGGAATCCTTTTACTATAAAGAGATCCCTTTTTTTTAACATTTAAGATGTGGTGAATAGCTTATTTGCTAAATCTGAAATAATCAAAGTCTGCAAAACCTGAGTCGTTGGTGGTTTGTTGACGTACATTAAATAAACCTACTTTAGCACCGATCCAATGTCCGCGAATCACTTTATAAGGAGTGTCAATAGTTTTGAATTTTCGTCCATTGGAGCTATAACTGAAGTGAGCCATTGCATCTTTCGTAATTTTCACTCTAAAGTAGATGGTGTTGTTGTCCATTTTTTCTGCAAATATTTCCTTTTCTGGATTTCCGTATTGTGCATCTTCGCTGATGTTGTAAACCAAATAGGTGCCATCTTTTCGGTCTTCTAAAGCAAGAGAAGCATAACTACGTCCCATGATAATGATGCCAGCACGTTCACCAAGTTTTTTGCTATTTGGGCTAAATGTCATTTTTGTATCTACTGTAAACTCTTCTCCAGGAAATTTTTGAAGCAAGAGATTAGGTGCTTCATAATAATTGGTGGCACTCTCGGGAATGATGTCGGAGAAGAGTCTTAGTTTTTGTTTCCCTGGCTGGATGAACGCCCATGTATTTTTAGGGTTGGCACTCCATTGCCACTGCATGCCTAACTCAATGGAGTCGAATTCATCACTATCGGGTGGTGTTACAATGGGATAGTTCTTGCCAACATTGGGTTTTTTATATGTGCGAACTGGTTCTCCAATGCCATCACCATTATTATCTTGTCCAATAATTGGCCAACCGTTTTTCCACGTCATAGGGTTAAGGTGCGTAATACGTCCATACTCAATTCTGTCTTGAAAATGAATAAACCAATCTTCTCCTGTCTGTGTCTGTACCCATCCTCCTTGATGTGGTCCATTAATATCTGTTTTGCCTTGGTGCATCACACTCTTATTTTCATACGGTCCATACACGTTTTTTGAGCGCAGAACTTCTTGCCATCCTTCAGTTACACCTCCAGCTGGAGCAAAAATATAATAGTAACCATTGTATTTATAAAATTTAGGGCCTTCAATAGTTTCATGCGCTTCATGACCATCAAAGACAATCTTACCTTCGTTAAGTAGATGCGTTCCACATGGGCTCATCTCACTTACAACCAAAATGCTTTTGATGCCTGCGCGGCTTCCTGCGTAAGCATGAACCAGATAAGCCTTTCCATCTTCATCCCATAAAGGTGATGGGTCTATCAACCCTTTGCCTTCTTTAACCAAATGCGGAATACTCCACGGACCCTTGGGATCTTTGGCTTTCAACATATAAATGCCAAAGTCAGGATCTCCGTAATAAATATAGAATTCTCCTTCATGGTAACGAATTGAAGGTGCCCACACACCATTTCCATACTGTGCCTTGGAGAAATGATCAAGCGGGTATTGGCGTGGAAGTGCATGTCCAATCAATTCCCAATTGACTAAATCTTTGGAGTGCAGTATTGGCAATCCTGGCACAGCATTAAAGCTTGAGGCGGTCATATAGAAATCGTCACCCACTCTTACAACGTCAGGATCTGAGTAATCAGCATATAAGATGGGGTTTTTGTAAGTTCCATCTCCTTGGTCTGACACCCATACTTTTGAAACATTAGGCGCTTGGGCAAAAAGTAGAGCCGACATGCTTAAAGTTAAAATAAAAAGAAATGTTTTTTTCATTGTATTATTTTTTATGATTCGTCTTTAAAAGATTTCACTTAGATTGATATAGGTTCTGAATAATAGTTTTGATAGAGAACAGGTCTGAACCGTGTAATACGTTTTATAATCTTTATAGCATATTGTTCCTTACGGTTATATTTGCCGTGTAACTCTTGTCTATGGTAGAAATCGGTTTCCTGATTGTGCACAAGGGATGTTTAAAAAAATATGTTTATACTATTAGAATTAAACTAAAAAAAGCAATCTCCTCGTGGAAATTGCTTTTTCTAAAATAGTACTGAAGATTATTTACGAATACCAAGATCCTTGATAATCGCTCTGTAAGCCTCAATGTCTTTGTGCTTCAGGTAATCAAGTAGTCTGCGACGCTTACCTACAATACTTACCAATGCATGTTCTGTGCTATAATCTTTTTTGTTTAACTTGAGATGCTCAGTTAAATGCTTAATACGGTGGGAAAATAATGCAATCTGACTCTCGGGAGAACCAGTATCAGTATTAGACTTCCCGTACTTAGCGAAGATTTCTTTTTTTACTTCTTGATTTAAATACATAACTGTGTGTCTATAATTATTTTGAACGACAAAGATAATTTTTTTAAATGGTAAAATACAATTTTTTTAGACTGTTTTTGATCTATAGTTATCGAATACAAAATTAGAAACTTTGTGATTTAATATGTAACATATTTATCGTCAATAGTTTTGGCTGTAAAAAATACTTTAATCTATTAACTTTTTTGTAAATTGTTTCCTTGAATTGGTTGTCTGCTAATTCACTTGGCTTTACTTAAAGTTATTTTTCATGAGCATCCCCATCAGTTCAAAAGTATTAAAGAGAATGATCTTCAAGATAATCTGCATTAGCATATTTTAAATGGCTTCGAAGAGTAGCTTTTTGGGAAGAATAGAATAATATAACAGGAAGTAGAAGTGATATCAAATTATCATTGAATTCTTGCTATATAAGAGTGATGATTTTACCAAATTACAAAGTTGATCATTTATCTTATAAGTGTACCTTTCATTAAAATTGTCTACTATTATAATGTTTTGTATTAATTTAGTCAAGATGATGAATAATAAAAACAGGCGATATTATGATAGAGCAAATGGTTAATCACAATAAAAAGCAAAAGAGGTTTGAATTAGATATAGAAGGAGAATTTGCATTTGTGGAATATAAGCCCATTAAAACTAATGTTTGGGCGATACCCCATACATTTGTACCGTCTCAATTTAGTGGTAAAGGGATAGCCTCACAACTTGTGAAAACATTATTACAATATTGTAAAACGAACCATATAGCAGTCATTCCCGAGTGCCCATTTGTGGTGAAATATATTCAAAGAAATCCAGAATGGCGTGAGCTCGTAATGGTGTAGAGCTATGTTTTCGGGTTTTTATTGTGAGTGTGAATTATAATTTATCTCATTTTAATATTGCTTTAAATGATATAGTGAGGTAATCGTAAGTACTTCATTTCAATTACGCTCAATAAAAGAGGGTGTTTAATAAGATATATTGTAAAAGAATGAAATATAGAAATCTTAATCTATCCGAGATTCAACAATTAGAAAACAATTTATGTTTTTGTCGAGATTGGAGTAAAGTTAAAGTGAAAGAAGGCTTTGTGGCGGAGAACATCAGAAATGTAGTTTTTTCGGGGGATATTTATATAGGTTTGCTAAAAAAGGAATTTATTTCTATAGGGGGCGTTCCCAAGTTTTCTGGAATTCAAAATGCGACTATTCACAATTGTATTATTGACGATGATGTTTACATCAATCAGGTAAAAAACCATCTGGCCAATTACCATATTCAAAGAGATGTGGTCATCGAAAATGTAGATTCTTTAATTGTTACACAAAAATCGACTTTCGGCAATGGAGTGAGGGTGTCTGTTTTGAATGAGATGGGTGGTCGGGAAATTGCTATATACAATGAACTTTCTGCTCATACAGCTTACCAGATGGCGTTTTACAGACACCGACCAGAATTGATCAGCCATCTTTTGGGTTTGGTAGATTCTTATGCAGAGGCTCTTTCATCAACCATGGGTACGATTTCAGAAGGAGCTCATTTGATAAATTGTCGCACCATCGAAAATGTCAATGTGGGAGCATTCTCTGAAATTGATGGAATATATCGATTGATTAATGGCACTATCGTAAGTTGTAAAAAAGACCCAGCGTATGTTGGCGCAGGCGTAATAGCTGAAAATTTCATCTTTTTAGATGGTAGCCATGTAGCTGAGTCAGCCATGATATTTAACTCATTTGTGGGGCAGGGGTGTGTCTTGGGTAAGCAGTACTCAGCTGAAAACTCCGTATTCTTTGCCAATTGTCAAGGATATCATGGTGAAGCTTGTTCTATATTTGCTGGCCCTTATACTGTTTCTCACCACAAATCATCTCTTCTTATTGCAGGGTATTACTCCTTTTTAAATGCAGGCAGCGGCTCCAACCAGAGCAATCATATGTATAAGCTGGGTCCCATTCATCAAGGCGTCGTGGAAAGAGGGAGTAAAACAACCAGCGACTCCTATTTACTTTGGCCCGCAAAGGTGGGTGCTTTCTCTTTGGTGATGGGTAGGCACTTTCGTAATGCTGATACTTCCGACCTTCCTTACTCTTATCTTATTGAAAACTCTGACGAAAGTTATTTGGTTCCGGGCATAAATCTTCGAAGCATAGGAACCATCCGTGATGCTCGTAAATGGCCACTTCGAGACAGACGCAAAGGTGACAGACAGTTAGATCAGATAGTCTTTAATTTACTGAGTCCCTATTCTGTTCAAAAAATTATAAAAGGAATTGAAATTTTAAATCAATTAAAGAGTTCAGATCAAAAGATCAATGGCTACTATATCTATAATGGTGTGAGAATTGAAGAGAGAGCATTGATTCGAGGAATTGAGTTATATAAATTGGGGTTGGTTAAGTTTTTGGGCAACGGATTGTTGAAAAAGCTTGAGGTTGGAAGTTATTCAACCGCAGAAGAGATGCGTCAAATACTTTCTTCCTCAGAATTAAATGGTGATGGGGGATGGGTAGATATGGCTGGATTGATAGTCCCTAAAGAGATTGTTAATCAGATGGTAATGGATATAGAGTCAGGAAAGATATCTAACCTGGGAACAATGAATGATCTGTTTTCTCAATGGAAAGCTCAATATTTTGATTGGGTTTGGAATTGGACTGTGGCTCGCTTAAAGTCGGAAGAGTATATGGATCTTCAGGTTGCAACTGTTTCTGAGGTTAAGGAGTTTGTTAAGAAGTGGGAGTCAGCTGTTATTGGGTTAGATGAAATGATGTATGAAGATGCCCGAAAAGAGTTCACTCTAAAGTCGCAAACAGGATTTGGCATTGATGGAAGTAATGACACCAAGGCATTGGATTTTGAACACGTGCGAGGGGGGTTTTCTTCCCATCCAGATGTGATGGGAATTCATGAACATATTGAGAAAAAAAGTGCATTGGCCAAATTCGTTTTAAGTAAATTAGATGCTATTGAATAAATTGTTTTTCTTGTAAATAGAACTTTTTATAATGAATAGATGTGCGGAATAGTCGCTTATATTGGTGATAGAACAGCCTTTCCCATTTTGATGAAAGGCTTGCAAAGGCTGGAATACCGGGGGTATGATTCTGCGGGTATTGCATTGTTCAACGGCGGGGTAAAAACTTATAAATGCCAAGGAAAGGTAAAAGATCTACAGCATTTAACAAACAATCAGGACGTATCAGGTACTGTTGGGATGGGGCATACCCGATGGGCAACCCATGGAGAACCAAGTGATAACAATGCACATCCTCATGCTTCTATGAATGGGAAGTTTTATGTGGTTCATAACGGCATCATAGAGAATTATGCCCATTTGAAAAAAGAACTGATTCAACGTGGATACTCCTTTGCAAGTGAGACGGATACGGAAGTGTTGGCAAATCTCATCGAAAATATTTATTTGGAAGAGGAAGTAACTGCGGAGCTTGCAGTTCGCTTAGCATTAACGCGTGTGGTGGGTGCATATGGATTAGTGATTTTCTGTGCGGATTCTCCTGATGAAATTATAGCTGCACGCAAGGGAAGCCCCTTGGTGATTGGAGTGGGAGAGAAAGAATATTTTTTGGCTTCGGATGCCATTCCTATAGTTGAATATACCGATGAGGTCATCTATCTCCAGGATGAGGAAGTAGCTTTGATTTCTCGCGAAGGGTTGATTTTAAAAACGCTAAATAACGATAGCATTCCCCCGCATGTTGAGAAAGTTAATCTTTCCATTGATCGTATTGATAAGAATGGGTACGACTACTTTATGCTCAAAGAAATTCATGAACAGCCATCTACTATCACCGATACTTTTCGTGGTCGCATGGCTGCTGATGAAAGCAAATTCTTTTTAGGCGGCATTATGGATGTGTTGCCCAAACTCATGGGGGCAAAACGGATTATTATGATCGCTTGCGGTACTTCTTGGCATGCAGCTTTGGTAGGGGAGTATCTTTTTGAACGATATGCACGCATTCCTGTGGAGGTGGAGTATGCATCTGAATTTAGATATAGAAATCCTATTGTTTACGAAGATGACTTGATCATAGCTATTTCGCAAAGTGGAGAGACAGCGGATACTTTAGCTGCCATTCGTCAAGTGAAAGATACTGGAGCCACCATTTTAGGAATATGTAATGTGGCAGGCTCTTCCTTGTCGCGTGAAACTCATGCGGGTGTTTATACGCATGCTGGTATCGAGATTGGCGTAGCTTCCACCAAGGCATTTACTTCTCAAATAACGGTTTTAACTATGATGGCCTTGTTGTTGGGGAGCAAGCGCAAAACCTTGTCTCAGCACGATTATGGAATGTTGATTCATGAGATGGCTCAAATACCCGCAAAGATTGAAGAGGTTTTGCAAGAAGAGTCTAAAATTAAAGCGATTGCAGCGGTTTATAAAGATGCAACCAATGCCTTTTATATGGGGAGAGGATTGCTATTTCCTGTAGCGTTGGAGGGGGCTCTTAAGTTAAAAGAGATCAGTTATATTCATGCTGAAGGCTATCCTGCCGCAGAGATGAAACATGGTCCCATTGCATTGATTGATGAAAATATGCCTGTTATCGCATTGGCCATAAATGACAGTTCATACGAAAAGATGGTGAGTAATATCCAAGAGGTAAAAGCCCGTAAAGGGAAAGTGATTGCTATAGTTACTCGTGGGGACAAAGTTATTGGTAAAATGGCCGATCATATCATTGAAATACCAGAATGTCACGAAGCAGTTTCTCCACTGTTGGCTGTCATTCCGTTGCAGATATTATCCTATCACATTGCGGTGATGAGAGGTTGTGATGTGGATCAACCTCGAAATTTGGCCAAGTCTGTAACGGTGGAGTAATTCGGAAATAAAAGAAAAGATGATTGCTTCGACAAACTCAACAAACCTAACTCGGGTAGCTGAGCTTCTCGAAGCTTTATTTTGTGTAATTATTTCTGCTACTCCCCATATTGTTTATTGTAATACTCTTCATAATTTCCTGAGAGTATGTTTCTCATCCATTCTTGATTGGCCAAATACCATTTTACAGTTTTTTCCAATCCCTCTTCAAATTGCAAGGTAGGTTTCCATCCCAACTCTTTTATAAGTTTTGAAGAGTCGATGGCATAACGCTGATCATGACCCGCACGATCTTTTACAAAAGTAATTAGCTTCTCAGAAGCACCAGCTGGTCGATTGAGTTCTTTATCCATCACCTTACACAGCAAATGGATGAGGTCTATATTTGTCCACTCATTAATGCCTCCAATATTATAGGTCTCTCCTTGCCGCCCTTTATGATAAATAAGATCTATCGCTGCGGCATGATCTTCCACATACAACCAATCGCGGACATTATCGCCTTTTCCATAAATAGGAATGGGGCGGTTATTGAGAATATTATTGATGGCCAATGGTAATAGTTTTTCTGGAAATTGGTTGGGACCATAGTTGTTGGAGCAATTGCTGATAACAACTGGCATTCCGTATGTATGATGATAGGCTCTCACCAAATGATCGCTGCTTGCTTTAGAAGCAGAATAAGGACTCCGTGGATCGTAGGAAGTGGTTTCTGTAAAAAGCCCCGTTTTTCCCAAAGAGCCATACACTTCATCCGTAGAGATATGGTAGAAGAGTTTTCCATCCTTATCTTCTTTCCACTCCATTCGGGCTGCATTCAGTAGATTTACTGTGCCTATTATATTGGTATTTACAAACTCCATAGGGTTGGAGATGGATCTATCTACGTGTGATTCTGCCGCCAAGTGAATAACTCCATCAAAGTGGTATTGGGCAAAAAGGCGATTGAGCAATTTAGCATCGGTAATGTCGCCCTTTACGAAAGTGTAGTTTGGCTTTAATTCAATATCCTTCAGGTTTTCTAAATTTCCAGCATAAGTAAGTGCATCCAAGTTTACAATGTGGTAATCAGGATATTTTAGAACCATCAGACGCACCACGTGTCCGCCGATAAAACCTGCACCACCAGTAATAAGTATTGTTTTCATCTGTTTATGATCTGTTTTTTACCACATGAAACTCGCCCAGACAATCATTACGTTGATCTTCGATTTTTTTTTGTAAGAGGTGTTCTCACGGCTTGTTTCATACTATGGTTATTGTTAAAGTTTTCGTACATTTTTCTCCCAGTTCCAAGCAGAAAGAAGGGTTTCATCTATCGTTTTTTTAGCTTCCCAACCCAATTCTTTATTGGCAAAGGAGGTATCTGCCCAGATTTTTTCTATATCTCCAGCTCTTCTTGAGGTTATTTTATAAGGAAGAGCAATGCCAGTAACTTTAATAAATGATTGAACCAACTCCATTACTGAGACTCCATTGCCTGTGCCAATATTAAAAAACTCATAATTCTGTTTTTGCTTATTGTTGAGCAGGCGATTTATGGCTACTACATGCGCATCTGCCAAATCCACCACATTGATGTAGTCGCGAATAGCGGTTCCATCTGGTGTGTTGTAATCATCTCCGAAAATGCTCAATTCCTTTCTTAAACCAGCGGCGGTTTGTGTAATGAAAGGGACCAAATTATTGGGAACTCCCAAGGGCAATTCACCAATAAGCGCTGATGGATGCGCACCGATGGGGTTGAAGTAGCGCAGCGCTATGCAATTTATTGATTTGTTTACTTGACAAAAATCGTTCATAATATCTTCACAAATCGCTTTGGTATTGCCATAAGGAGACTCGGCTGGTTTGCGAGGCGTTTGTTCTGTAACAGGTAACTGATCGGGTTGTCCGTAAACTGTGCAACTGGAGCTAAACACCAGATGCTCAATTTTATGCTTCTTCATGTTTGAAAGAAGATTCATCAACGAATTGAGATTGTTGTGATAATACGCTAAAGGTTTTTGAACCGATTCTCCTACTGCTTTGTAGGCAGCAAAATGGATGATAGCATCAATTCCTTTGTGCTGATCAAAAAAAACATCTGTTGCTTTACTGTCAGCTAAATCGATATTTATAAAGGAGGGTTTCTTGCCGCTAATTTTTTCTATGGCATCTACCACCTCTATTTTTGAGTTGCTGAGATTGTCCACGATCACAACCTCAAAACCTGCGTTTTGTAATTCTACTACTGTATGTGAACCGATGTATCCAGTTCCACCTGTCACTAAGATCTGTCTTTTTACCATTCTTTTATTTTGAAAAAGTAAAAATAGACATTAATATGAAATTTAAATAGAATTTGAGATGTTATATGGTTTGAGATACTCTTGAAATTATTTGGTTAAGTTCTTTTGAAGATACTTAAAGTCTTAATCTATTCTTCTTCTTTGTTGTAGTGGTAATCTTTTATAAAGACATTAACCACATGGGGTTCGGTGGATGTGTGATAATTGACAGCCATTTGACCTATCACATCAAAGTCATATCTGTTGAGGATTCTCTTCATCATATCACTGCTGATGTGTGCCTGAAGCCATCGAACTTTCATGGATTCACAAAAAAGCATTCTGCTAGCCACTAGCTTAAGACTTAGTTTCAAACCCCGATATTTTGGATGAACCACCAGTCGGCTGTAGAAACCAAATGGAGCTTCTTTTGGAATATTTAACTCCTTGATCGATTCATAAAAGGGGAAATCTTCCATCTGATTGAAAATATTCAAACGTGCCGATGCGATAATTTCGTCTTGTTCGTTTGTAACAATCCAATGGTATGCTTTGTCATCCAAATCATCGTACCATCCATTGGGGAAGAGATGTCGGTTGACAACTTGGTTGTTTTCTGAGTTTTCCCAAACATTAACTCTTAGGTTATAGATCTCCTTAAGTCTTGAGTTGTCGGTTAAAAGTCTTGGTTCTAAGGACATATGGATAAGTGTTTTTATGTAATTATTTTAAACTGAATGCCGATGAGGTGTTTACGTTAAAGGAATAATCGTCTTAAGACGAGTCCGCTTTAAACTTTAAACGCCAGCTGATTTATAAAATTCAAAAGGATGTTTAGAAAGCATTATTAATTTCTTATAACCATTTGACGTAGTATTTTGTTTTTTTAATCGTAAACATTTTTCACTTGTAGAGAAATATCTCGATAGGCCTTGATTGATAATATCTCTTGGATCTTAAACAAACCTTGAACCGAAAATGAAACTTTTTATGGTTTGTTTTTGGATAATACCTAAAGATGAAAATGCGTTCTATCCAAAGTTCTTTTGTTATCATTGATTGTACTATTATTTTTCAAATGGTTTCGCACTTGGTGATAAAAATTCTTACATTTGTAATCATATGAGTAAAATGATTCAATATATTTCGCATCTCTTGCATTACCATGATTGTGTGATTGTACCTGGTTTGGGGGGCTTTGTAGCCAATCACCAGACGGCACAAATAAATGAAGAGCTGCATCTTTTTATGCCGCCTAGTAAAGAGATTGGATTTAATCGTAGTCTCTCACATAATGATGGTTTACTTACCAACTATGTGGCGCAACAAGAAGGTATTAGTTATTCAGAAGCGACAAATAATATTGATATTTTTGTTGCAAAAATACATTCTGATGTTTTTGCTGGTCAGTTGGTAGGTATGGATAATATAGGTAGTTTCAGAGGCGATGCCATTGGCAACTTGCTTTTTACTCCTAAAGAAGTCAATACTTTTTTGCCTGAGGCATTTGGCCTCACCTCTTTTAGGTTTGAGCCTGCGGATTATAAACGCGAGGTGCGAATGGGGTATAGAACTCAACCGACTCCAGTTTTTCAAACAAAGTTTTCGCGTTATTGGGTAGCAGTAGCTGCATTAATGACAGGGTTTTTCTTTCTGGCTACGAATAATTTAAATACTCCAACTGTTTCACAAGCCAGCTTGTCAGATGTATTTAATGTAAAAAATGTATCTGTTGAATTACCTAAAGTAATCGTCACACAGGAGAAAGCAGCGTTTGTTAATACTATTTATAAAGAACAATCAAAAGAACAGGTCGAGAACAACAAATATCATCTGATTGCCGCTAGTCTAAAGACTTCACGTCAGGCGGTCATTATCAAAAATGATTTTGTTCAACAAGGATTTAAAGATTCTTATATATTGGATGATGGAAAAGGTCACCATCGGGTTGCATTGCAGTCATACAGAAATTTGCAAGAGGCTAAAAGAGAGATGGAAGAGTATCGTAAACAGAGTAAGTTTTCTACAGTGTGGATTTTTAAAAGCCCTTAAATAATATAACCAAGATAAAGTTTCTGGAATAAGCATTGGAAGAATTTCAATGCTTTTTTGTTATAGGTATTCTTGGAGTCAACACATTATCAGTTGTTAATTTTAGGCATGGATAGCAAATTTTAATTCATTATATATTTAACCTGAATGTTTTATGGGAGTTTCAATTTTTGATAGTGCTATTTTTCTCTCAGATTTTATTTTTCCTGTTTACACTTCTCCGAAAATCACTTAAATGGGTATTAATACCCAAAGTCCATTGTTTATAAACCCTTATTTTTGTGGGTGTGTAAATTCAATACGTTTTGAAGCAAGCCAAGTATATATATTCAATAAGAGGTAATTAATCAAAGTTGAAAAGCCTTTTTCAGCAATTAAAAATCAAATTTTAGACAGATGGAAATCGATTTTAATCCCACCGAATATCTCTTGCAATCAGTGAAAACTGGACAACAGTTTAGTGATAAAGGTTGGACGTTAGATGCACCTGGTGAAAATTCTCCTACTTTGATTCGTGCAGTGTATGAAGAGGTTCAGATTAATGTGGAGCACGAATCCATGGGAATCTTTCGATTTGCAGATTGGTTGCCAGTTCAGCGGTTTTTAAAGGGTTCTTCTGCTCCCATCACCTATAAAAGTGCTGGTTTAGCGAATCACTTAGGATTGGAAAATTTGTACATAACATTTAGTGGATACTGGCCAGAAAAAGGGGTTAATATGCGCACCTGCTCCTTCAAAGAGACAGAAGCTTATGCTGTAGGTGGGCGTCTTTCGCCCGATCATGAAGGTGTGCTTGTGGTTGCATCAGCTGGTAATACTGCGCGTGCCTTTGCTCGCGTATGTTCTGATAATAATATTCCGCTTCTGCTTTGTGTTCCTGAAGATAATTTAGATGCTCTTTGGTTCGATGAGCCTGTGCTTCCTCATGTCAGACTTATTGCAACTCGTTCGGGGAGTGATTATTTTGATGCCATTGCATTGTCTAACCAAGCTTGCACGTTTTCTGGATTTTTCCCTGAAGGAGGAGCAAAGAATGTGGCTCGAAGGGACGGAATGGGAACAACAGTTCTATCAGCAGCTCATTTTATCGGTCGCATTCCTGACTATTATTTTCAAGCGATCGGAAGTGGTACTGGTGCGATTGCAGCTTGGGAAGCAAATGATCGTTTGATTGTGGATGGTCGATTTGGAACACATAAAATGCAATTAAAGGTTTCTCAAAATGCACCGTTTCTACCTATTCATGATGCTTGGAAGGCTGGCTCCAGAGATATGTTACCTTTAGACGACAATTTAGCCCGTCAGCAAGTGGAAGAGATTTTAGGCAAGGTTTTATCTAATCGTAAACCTCCTTATCCAATTGCGGGTGGATTGTATGACGCTTTGCAAGATGCTGGAGGAGATGTTATTGCCGTTACCAATGACGAGATCAGTTCTGCTGCTTCTCTCTTTGAGGAGTTAGAAGGCAATGATATTTATCACGCCGCAGCTGCAGCAGTAGCCTCTTTAATTAAAGAAGTGAAGAAAGGATCAATTCCTAAAGCATCTATTGTAATGCTTAACATTACTGGTGGTGGGGAAAAGCGATTCATGAAAGAGAAAAAAGTGACTTATCTCCAGCCAGATCATGTTTTTGATATAAACCCTTCAGATCTGGAAGTGAAAACAGTTCTTTCAAAACTTTTCAAAAGTAAAATTAAGCAAGCCTCTGTGGTCGAATAATGACGACTAACTGTTGAGATATTGTCGATTTGCTGTATAGGTAGCGTATATTCTTTGTCAGTTAAATAATTTTTTTAGATAACTGTAATAAAGTGAAAGTTTATGTGATACCGCAGCAATTTTAGATATAATACATTATTTTATCACTATCCTCATAATACATTTTTTGAATATCCACTAAAGAGACTTTTTCCATTAGGTTCCAAAAGCCTTGTTGTGTTTTGGATAGTATTCTATTCACTACTTGTTGCGTTATTTCATTTTTAGGGATATTTTTCACCAACTCTTTTTTGTTAAGTGCTCTTACTACATCTGCAACTGTAATTTCATGAGTTTTTTTGGCTAATTTATATCCGCCACCTGCACCCCGTTTTACAGCTAATAGGCCCTGTTTTTTTAGATCCACTGCTATGGCTTCTAAGAATTTGTGGGAAATATCGCATGAGATAGCTGCCCTTTGAATATCCGTATAGGGTTCTGTATCTACACTTATAAATAGAAGAAATTGCAACCCATATCTTATTTTATTTGAAAATTTCATATGCTTATAATTTGTTTTTCAATTGTCATATGAAACTCGCCAGAATAATCATCCTCCTTTGTGAGAAGCTTTCTCATGGCTCGTTTCATATAAAGGAAAGAATAGCGTTATCAATTATTGAAAGATTATTTTTGAACTTCAGTTCTTTTGGATTCAATAAAATAGAGGAGTTTGTAATTGTGTTAATTACAAACTCCTTAGTTATATGAACTGTTTTTTATGAACTGCTTCCAGTTAATTTTCTATTTCGTTTTCAGTGGTGAAAGAGGGTGCTGGTAATCCTGCTCCATTGAATAGGGAAGCTTGAGAACCGTTTTTATAGGCATAACGGACATCTACTGGATTCTTAACCTTGGCTGAAGAAACCTCTATTTTGTCGCCTACTACTTTTGCTTGGGCTGCATGAAATTGGCCGTTTTCGTCTGAAATCTCGAATTGATTGGGTATCTCTTTCCCTATTTCTAAACCCTCGTTCACAAAATCAAAGCTCAATATAATTTTATTGCCAGCTATCTCTTTATTTGTTAACATCGGGCCAGTATATGGAGTTTCTATACCGTAGTCATTATTTAACGCCCATAAAGATAAGCGCTCACCCACCTCTTTTTTCTTTGCAGGGTGAATGTTGTCAACATTTCCAATATCTAATGTTACGGCCATACCGCTATGGGGAATGTAGAGCATTCTGCGTTGTGCTTCCCGAAGATTTGCCGATGAGGAAGAGTTGGGATCATTATAGTTCCATGGAGCCAATTGAACGTAATAGAATGGCATTGCTTCATTTTCAAAACGGTTGCGCCAGTCCGTTATCAACATAGAAGTTAAACGCATGTATTGGTTGGCTCTACCCACATTGGTCTCACCCTGATACCAGATGGCTCCTTTGATGGTATATGGTAGAAGTGGAGCTATCATAGCATTGTAGAGAGCTGATGGTGTATGAGAGGTTATAGACAATTCAAGCTTAGGACGATTGGCGTATTCATCAGTCTCAGGATCGAAAAGATACATTTTTCCTCCAGCTATTTCAGCAGCTACTTTGTATTTCCAATCTCCTGCCAAAGATAAAGCCACGGTTGAGTCGTTGGTGGGGTGGATACGCATAGCCGAAGGAGTACTTGTAAATCCTCCGCCACCCTGAGTGTCGATCATTTTAATGGTTAAAACAGTTTCTCCTGCCTTAACCATTTCTGCTGCAACTGTGTATTTTCGTTCCATCTGCCAAAAGCCAGTTTCTTCAAAGGCGCCAATCTTATCTCCATTTAGATAGGTTACATCCATGTCGTCAATGGCTCCAAGGCTAACTGTGAGCTCTTTTCCTTCCCAGCTTGCAGGAATAACAAACTCTTTTCGGAACCAGACCACACCATCAAACTCACCGATTTCTGTTTGCTCAATATTACCAGGAAGTTTCATTGTATTCCAATCAGTGGTTTCCAACTCAGGATTTGTGAAATAGGAGTCGAAGACATCTAATCCTTTAAAGGGATGTTTGTTTTCATTGCTTGCGACAACATTCACTGACTTTAAATCACTTAACCATTGGTTGTATTTCTTTTGTTGTACACTTTGATTTTTAAGCTTTTCAGTTATCTCTTTAAAATCAGCATCGATGGACAGCATGTCATTGCTTATCCATGCTTCAATTGGACTTCCACCCCAACTGCTGTGAATAATTCCAATGGGTATATTCAGCTCTTCATATAGTTTAAGCGCGAAATAATAGGCCGTAGCACTAAAGTCTCCAGAAGTTTCAGGTGATGAGAGCTCCCAAGAGCCAGTCAGGTTAGTTAAAGGAATCGAACTGGTGTTGCGTACTACTGTGAACATGCGGATATTTGGATTGTCCGAGTTGGCTATGGTGGCTGCCGAATGTTCAATGGTATCCATGGGTGGCCACCCTGCCAAAGGCATTTCCATATTTGACTGTCCAGACCCCAACCACACTTCGCCTAAGAGAACGTTATTGATCTCAATTTTTTGATCTTCACTTGAAATAACGATATTGTATGGACCGCCCGCTTCTATGGTGCTGAGAGTTGTTTTCCAGGTGCTGTCGGCATTTACAATAGTTTCGGATTGGGTACCCCAATCTGCAGTGATAAGAACTTTAGACTTTGGATTGCCTGTTCCCCAAATGGTTATACTTTGGTTTTGTTGAAGAACCATATTGTCTGAGAAGATCGCTGGAAGCTGTAATTCAGCTTTTGGCTGACAGGATACCATCACTTGTAGTCCCAAGATTACAAAGAGTGATTTAAACACCCAATTAATAATTTTCATAATTTGTCTGATTTATTAATATTGATTGATGTGTGAATTTATATTTCATTAAGCAAGTTGTATCTTCGTAAGATAAATAGTAAAAATACAAATATCTTATGGAAAATTGAGTTTTAAATTTAAGTTTTCCCAATCTCAAATGTAACGACTTGCTTATATTCTTAAAATGGAACACAAAAAGAGCGCTAATAACTCCAAAGTTTTGTTGTCTGTTGTTATTGTTTCCTATAACTGTCTTTCCTTTTTACGACTCTGTTTGGATTCCTTACTCTGGCATCCTGATGAGCGGATGGAAGTTCTTGTTGTAGACAACAATAGTGATGACGCCACTGTGGAGACACTTAGCAAATATTATCCCAAAGTAACCGTAATCGCCAATGAGAACAATGTGGGGTTTGGGAGAGCTTGCAATCAAGCCATTTTACAGGCAAAAGGAGAATATTACTTAATGTTGAATCCCGATACTATAGTGGATGAAAACTTGATGGAAAATATTTTATCTTTTATGCAACAACATCCACATTGCGGAGGTATGGGGGCTTATATGACCGATGGAAAAGGTGCGTTTCTTCCAGAATCCAAGCGAGGATTGCCCACTCTTTTTCGTTCACTTTGCCGATTTTCAGGAGTTACGCGACTGTTTCCACAATCAGGTTGGTTGTCAGGTTATTATATGGGGCATCTCCCAGTAAATGAGGTGAATGAAGTTGAAATATTGTCAGGTGCTTTTATGGTGCTTCGTGCGCAAGCCGTTGAACAATGTGGTGCATTTGACGAACGGTTCTTTATGTACGGAGAAGATATCGATCTTTCTTGGCGATTGGTGAAAGGGGGTTATAAAAATTATTACAATCCTCAGATCTCCATCATCCATTTTAAAGGAGAAAGTACGGTGAAAGACGCTCGTTATGTTAATAACTTTTTTGGAGCTATGGCTCTTTTTTACGATATCCATTTTAATAGTGGAATTAACCGTTTGATGCGTCCATTGGTTTTCCTGTTTACCCGATTGATGTCGGGAATTAAACAACAACAATTAAAACGAACAGCGAAAACAGGTCTGCTTAAAGAAACAGTAGGAAAGAAGAAGATTCTGGTTACCCATGATGAAACAGATGAGCGTTTTAAAAATAAAGATAAGTGGAAGAAGGTAAAGCCTCATGAAACGAGAAATGATTGGGGTATTACATGGATAGATATGGCTACTTTGAAACCATCAGAAGCCATTCAATTTGTTCAGGTGAACGGAGCAAATGTTCCTCAATTGGTCTGGTTGGATTCACGACGGAGAGAGTTTTTTAAAGTGATCTCTTCCCAAGAGAATACTGTGATAGGTCGGTGGGAAGAGAATTGATTTAATGTTAGTTTCCTCCTATGTATGTGTGGTTATTTAAAATGGAATTATGATTGAAAATGAAAAAATAAGTTTGCGTGGAGTGGACATAGAAGATGCAGATCTTCTTTACCGTTGGGAAAACGATCGAGAGTTGTGGGCTGTAAGTAATACATTAGCTCCTTTCAGTCGACATCAGATTGAGCAATATGTTTTAATGGCACAAAACGATATCTACGAAGCAGGTCAATTGCGACTGATGATTGATGTTGTATCAGAAAAGCGGCCTTTTGAAACCATCGGAATGATTGATCTTTTTGAGTTTGATGCGCATCACCAACGTGCTGGGGTAGGAGTGATGATTCACAAAAAATGGCGCGACAAAGGAATGGCTACTTCGGCACTAAATCTTTTATGCAATTATGCATTTGACACTATGGGTTTGCACCAGATTTTTTGCAATATTTCAGAAACCAATGCAGCCAGCCTACATCTTTTTACCAAAGCTGGTTTTGAATTGATAGGTGTTAAAAAAGATTGGATACGAACCAAAGATGGATTTGTTAATGAGTTGATGCTTCAAAAGATAGATCCGAAGGAGCGTTCAGATTTTCGAAAGTGGGAATTGTAGTTAAAACAGTTTGTTTTTTGGTGTTGGGGTGTGTGAATACACAGTAAGTGGCCATCCCGTTAGTCACTATTATAAAGGGAACGTCTAACTGAATATTGTATCTTGCAGCTTGTTGTATGGTTTTATCACAAAGTTCAATTTCAGGCGCTTTGCACTCAACAATTAAAGCGGCTTCTCCCTTACGATTATAAACCACTAAATCTGCACGTTGACGGAGATTATTTACCAGCACCAGTTTTTCAACTGCCATTAGTGCAGCGGGATATTTTATACTCAATAATAGATGAATAAAATGTTGGCGCACCCACTCTTCGGGAGTTAATGCCACGAACTTTTTGCGAATTACATCGAAAATCCGTGGTTTATCATTTTCATATACAATTTTTGGTTGATAATGTGGTAAATTGAGCTTTTGCATTTGTTGGATAGTTTTGAGTTGCAAACTTGGGAAAAAATAATGAAGGATAGGATAGAAGTTGGCGAAATATAGTAAATTGTCTATTTGTGATTCGCATAACGAAATGAAACTAATACTGTATGTTTTATATTTATGGATAGAAAATATATCTTCGTGTGAATTTTTAAAAGATAAATAAGGTTAAGCTATTCATAATATTCTAACAGGAAATGCTGTTGTCACAACATATGAATAATTAAAGTGAATGTAATGAAACGAGCATGAGAAAGGTTCTCACGAAGGAGGATGATTATCTTCGCGAGTTCCATGTGGCAACTGAAAAATAAATTATAATCACATGAAACGAGCATGAGAAAGCTTCTCACAAAGGGGGATGATTATCTCGGCGAGTTCCATATGGCAACTGAAAAACAAATTATAATCATATGAAAACAAAACAAGAAATAGTCGATAATTGGCTTCCTCGTTATACAGGTCGTGCCTTAGAAGATTTTACTGAATATATACTACTCACTAACTTTGCCTATTATGTGGAGTTGTTTTCGAAATGGTACAAATCGCCAATTGTGGGTGAAAACAGTAATATGCCCAATTGTAGTGCGCATGGAATTACCATCATAAATTTTGGAATGGGTAGTCCAAATGCTGCCACCATCATGGATTTGCTAAGTGCTATTAAGCCTAAAGCAGTATTGTTTTTAGGTAAATGTGGTGGATTAAAGAATATCAATAAGTTGGGCGATTTGATTTTGCCTATAGCCGCTATCCGAAGTGAAGGAACGTCAGATGACTATCTTCCTCCTGAGGTACCCGCACTTCCTGCATTTAGTTTGCAACGTGCTGTATCAAGTGCTGTGCGTGATTTTGGGCGCGATTATTTCACGGGAACCGTGTTTACGACCAACAAAAGAGTGTGGGAGTACGATGAACGATTTAAGAAGTATTTAAGTAAAACAAGAGCCATCGCTATTGATATGGAAACTGCTACTATTTTTACTGTGGGGTTTGCTAATTCAATTTCTACAGGAGCTCTGCTTTTGGTTTCTGATCAACCTATGATCTCAGCTGGCATTAAAACTGCTGAAAGCGATAAGCGTGTGACGCAAGAGTTCGTGGAAAATCACATCCGTGTAGGTGTAAAAGCTCTGGAAGAGATTATCCACAATGGAAGATCGGTGAAACATCTGAAGTTTGACAATTGGTAATTACAGTTGTTAGATAATTAATGAACAGAATGATATTTGGTCAAAAGAGTAAAATATGACATTTGAGGAGATATTGAAACAAGTTTCAGCTGATCAGTTGGCGCCCATCTACTTTTTAAGTGGTGATGAACCTTACTTTATTGACAAGTTGGCTTCTGAGATTCAGTCCAAAGCATTAAAGAAGGAAGAGCGTGATTTCAATGAGACTGTTTTTTACGGAAAAGATGCGGATGCTACAAACGTTGTTCATGCAGCACGTCGTTACCCCATGGGCGCACCGAGGCAATTAATTATGCTGCGCGAAGCTCAGGAGTTAAATGGGATGGATGTGTTGGAGAGTTATTTTAAAAATCCTCAGCCTTCTACAATATTGGTTATTAGTTATAAATATAAAAGTTTAGACAAACGCACAAAGATTTATAATGCTCTTAAAGCCCAAAAACAAGCAGTTATTTTCGAAGGGAAAAAGTTGTATGATAACCAGATGGGGCAATGGATAAATGTATATTTGAAGCAGAGAGGACTCTCTATTGAGCCTCAAGCGCTAATTATGCTTATAGATTTTTTGGGGACTGAGTTGGAGAAAGTGGTGCAGGCGGTGGACAAACTTGTGGTGGCAATGGGGCCAGGTGTCACTTTAATTTCATCAGACCATGTGTATAAAAATATTGGAATTAGTAAAGAGTATAACACTTTTGAACTTCAAAAAGCTCTTTATACCAAGGATGTGTTGAAAGCCAATCGTATTGTGAAAGCTTTTTCTGGCGATATGAAAAAGTATCCCATGCCCGCCATTACGGCCTTTTTATTTGGTTATTTTAGCAAATTGTTAACCTATTACTATTTGACTGATAAAAGCAAAGGAAATGTGGCCTCTCAACTAAAGATTAACCCCTTTTTTGTGAGTGATTATCAAACGGGAGCCAGAAATTTTTCGGGTGTTAAGGTGGCACAAATTATCTCTCTTCTTCGCGAATACGATATGAAGTCCAAAGGGTTTGGCAATGTGAACACTCCGCCCGAAGAGTTGTTGCAAGAGATGGTATTTAAAATTCTACATTAATCTATCCAATTGAGTAAAATTACTTATTGATTATTTCAGATCAAATTAAAAAAAAACCATCTATGTCCGTACACATTATTCTTATTATTGCCATTAGCGTAATGAGCTTTGCAGCTTTTAATCAACGTGAAATCATGTACCGTTTCCAACTGAACCCGTGGAGCATTGTTCATCGCAAACAGTATCTGCGCACTATTCTGCATGGCTTTTTACATGTGGATTGGACACACCTGTTGGTGAATATGTTTGTGCTCTACTCTTTTGGTCATGCTGTACTCTTTTATTTTGGCTATTACTTGCCAGGCTGGACAGATGTGCGTTTTTTAGTGTTTTTCCTCTCCGCATTACCTCTTTCCGCACTTTATAGTATTATAAAATACAAAGACAATCCTAACTATAATGCCGTAGGCGCATCAGGAGCAGTTTCGGCAGTGGTCTTTGCATCCATTTTTTTCGACCCTTACCGTTTTATATATTTATTTGCCATTATTCCCATCCCAGGAATTGTTTTTGGAGTGATCTATTTGGCCTATTCAGCATATTTGTCGAAAAAGCAGGTAGATAATGTTGGACACGATGCCCACTTTTGGGGTGCAGTATATGGAATGCTCTTTCCGATTCTGTCTGATCCTTCTTTGATTCAACATTTCTTCTATAAGCTAACACATTTTTAGTTGTGATTGATAAAACCATAAGAATGTGAAGTATATTGTTTACGACGGCGTGTTGCGCCACACAGAAACTTTTTTTGTACGGTCTACCAATAGAGCCTTTCGTTTCGGCGATGGGTTATTTGAAACAATACATTACCATAAGGGAAAGTTATTATTTTGGAATTCCCACTATAACAGGATGGTGCAAGGAATGGCTGCTTTGAGATTTTTTAGAGGTGGTTTCCCTTTAAAAGAGGAGTTAGAGGCTCAAGTGCTGGACTTGTTGGTTAAGAACCGAGTTTTTAACGATTCACGTGTTCGTATTTCTCTCTTCCGAAGGGGTGAGGGATTATATACGCCCGACAATTTGAGTTGCTCCTGGCTGATAGAAGTTCAACCGTTGGATGTTAAGGGATACCAGTGGTTTAAAGAAGGAGTACATATGGGCTTTTACACCGATTTCCCAAGGCATTTTACACCGACTTCACCATTTAAAACTTTATCTATTCAAGCCAATATTCTTGCAGGGATCTTTGCTCGAGAGCATGGTTTGCACGATGCCTTTGTAACAAATGGAAAAGGTCGATTCATTGAATCTGTGAGTTCAAACATATTTTGGATGAAAGAGGGTGCATTATTTACACCAGCTGTATCGTCAGGATGTGTGGATGGGATTATGCGTA
>CAZJDS010000006.1:0-29213 GCA_964544795.1 uncultured Alkaliflexus sp.
CAAAGTTGTGATCTCCAGATCTTGTGCTGTGCACATAAAAGCCCTCCAATGCAAAGAATCGAGAAATAGCACGGCTTGTTCTTAAGCCCAAACCCACTTTTATTCCTTCATATCTATTTACCCCTATAAGTTTGTTGATATTTAAATCAAGCGCCCCCATGGGTAGATAGCCCAACATTATATTTTTCTGAAAGTCAATCAGTTGATCAAATTGCATTTTCCTTCCAATGCTGTCCATTTTTAGATAGGTAATGGAATCATCTCTTGTCAATGGAATGGCACGATAATTTTGAATGATGGGCGCTTGGTTTTTGTCAGACTCATCTATCAATGAATATCCATCTAAATCATTCTCAGAAAAATTGGGATTTGTATTGATGGCTGTAGTCATACTCTTTCCTTGCGCAACAATGATCGTAGGCTTCTCTTTTCTCAGTTTGATATTGTCCAACTTTAGTTGTGTATCCAATTCTTCAGGAAACCACAATCCCTCTGGATTGCTTTTGTAGTTCTGTCGTATAGAAAGATGAAACGGCAGCTGGTTTTCCAGCGTGGCTGCTGATACGGTTTGAATGGCGTAAGAAGGTTTGTACACATGCATAGAACCACGTAGCGCTGTGATTTTGCTTTTTTGTTTTGGCTCAAATGTGATGTATAGAATTGTATCTCCTGCTGCATTAATAAGTGTATCTTTCAATTGAAAAAGATATTCGTTCCTTGCAGATTTTGAAATTGGATTTGAAATCTCTTGATTCAAAATCGTTATTTTATCTTCATAAAAATTGAAGGATTGAATTTGAGTAGGTAGAATTCCCAGAGTGGGTTCATTAAATCCACTCACTCGAGACGAGATGATTCGTTCCTGATTTTTATGGGGTGGAAGATGCTTTTTCTCAGAAACCGACTCAATGAGCAAAAAAGAGTTTCCTTCACCAATGCCGTATTGCTCAAGCAACTTTCCTTCACTTTTATCAGTAGAATCTGACAAAGCGAGCGCAAAGCTCATCTTATGATAAGTGATGTTTGAGTAGGCTGTATTCAGGTCGGCATGGTTTGTTGGACGATGAGCCAATATCTTATCCACAACACCTAAAGCTGGATTGAGACCTGGAAATACAGTTATTTCTGAAAGAGAAAACTCTACAGGTGTTAGGTATAAGGTGGTTAAATGAGACAACTCATCAGCAGACAACTCTTTTCTTTCATAACCCAAACAGCTGATGGAAACGGATTTGATGCCGCTGTCATCATGAAAGACAAATTTCCCTTGTATGTCTGAGACCACTCCTTTTTGTGAAGGATGAAAAGCTACATTGGCGAATGCAATGGGCTCATTCGTTTCAGCGTCTTTAATAAAATGTGTCGAGAGGTGTTGACTTGCAACCAATTGTAGATTACAAATCAGGATTAGGGTTAGGAGTATGGTTTGAGATAAAATACGCATCAAAAATCGATTTTTTAATGATTCAAATGATAGAATCATCGTAAACCAAGAATGCAATTTCTATTATTTTAGCATACCAGCTTTTAAAAACTTAATTTCATCGGCTGTTAAAAAACGCCATTTTCCTCTTGGTAAATGTTTCTTAGTCAATCCAGAAAAATAGACCCGATCCAATTTTTCAACTGAGTAACCTAAGTGCTCAAAGAGGCGTCGTACAATTCTGTTTCGTCCCGAGTGAATCTCAACACCTACTTCACTTGAATCACTTGTATTGACGTAGCTAATTTCATCTACTTCCATCAACCCATCTTCCAGCTCAACACCTCTTCGAATATCTTCCAAATGTGCTTTGGTTAAAGGCTTGTCTAACTGGGCATGATAAATCTTTCGAACTTCGTACGATGGATGTGTAAGTTTCTTGGAGAGATCTCCATCGTTGGTAAGTAGCAACAATCCTGTCGTATTCCTATCCAATCTTCCCACTGGATAAACCCGTTCATCACAGGCATCCTCAATGATATCGAGAACTGTGCGTCGACCTTCAGGATCAGAGGAGGTGGTAACCGTATTCTTTGGTTTGTTTAGCAGTATATAGACTTTTTTTTCTGGGTCAAGCTTTTGATTATTGAACTGTACATCGTCTGTCAGTTGAACTCTGGTGCCCAACTCCGTAACCACTTTTCCATTCACCGTAATTTGGCCACTGGAAATAAGAGCATCTGCATCTCGTCGGCTACAAACGCCACTGTTGGATATGTATTTATTTAGACGAATTCCTGGTTTGACCTCATTCTCGTCACTTTTTTGAATGGTTTTTTCTGGAGATGGAGAGTCGCTCTTCTTATCTTTGTTAAGCTTTACAACTGGTCGTCTCTTTTTTGGATCTTCTTTATCGAAACGAGTGGTTGAAGGTTTGTTTTTGATAAATTTTTTGAAATTATCATTTTTTTTTCTTTCCATCTTGGCAATACGTAAGTTGTTTATTGTTTTCTGTTGATCAAAGGGCAAAGTTGCGAAAATTTAATGGCTTGAGTGCTCATTTTAAATTATCTTTGCAATCATTGATAAAATATTTGGGGTTAAAAGTCTATTTTAATCGGGAAAGGTTGAAATCTTTTTTTATTCTAAGAATATACGCAATATAATTTTAAATACGCTCAAGAAACTATGACATTAATAAAATCAATTTCAGGTATAAGAGGAACTATTGGTGGAGTTCCTGGTGATGGGCTAAGTCCTATTGATGTAGTACGTTATGCATCTGCTTATGGCATGTGGCTCAAAGAACAGATAAAGACGACTAAAGCTACTGTTGTCATTGGGCGTGATGCTCGAATTTCTGGTGAAATGGTCAAAAATCTCGTAGTGGGCTCTTTACAAGGATTGGGCATTGATGTGATTCATTTGGGATTGGCGACTACGCCTACCACAGAATTAGCAGTTATTCATTATAAAGCCGATGGAGGTATTATTTTAACTGCCAGCCACAATCCCAAGCAGTGGAATGCTTTAAAATTACTCAATAATAAAGGAGAGTTTTTGAATGCAGCTCATGGCGCAAGAGTGCTTGAAATTGCTTCCAACGATAAATTTATGTATGCTTCGGTGGACGATTTGGGAAAGGTGACAGAAGTGACAGACTTCCTTGATAAACATATAGAAGAGGTTCTCTCTCTTGAAATGGTGGATGTGGATGCCATCCGAAAAGCAAACTTTAAAGTTGCCATCGATGCAGTCAATTCTGTAGGCGGTCTGGTTATTCCTCCTCTGTTAAAAGCGCTGGGCGTAGAAAATGTTTTAGAGTTGTATTGTGATCCTACGGGTGAATTTCCACACAATCCAGAACCACTGCCCGAACATTTGGGTGATATTTCAAATCTCATTGTTAAAGAGAAAGCCGATGTGGGTTTTGTGGTAGATCCTGATGTGGATCGTTTGGCTATTGTCAATGAAGATGGTTCTATGTTTGGCGAAGAATATACATTGGTAGCAGTTGCAGATTATGTGCTCTCAAAATTCCCAGGTAATACGGTTTCAAATTTAAGCTCCACACGTGCTTTGCGCGATGTAACCATACAACGTGGAGGCAAATATTTTGCAGCTGCTGTGGGCGAAGTCAACGTGGTAGATAAAATGTATGAAGTGGATGCTGTTATTGGTGGCGAGGGCAATGGCGGAATTATCTATCCTGCCAGTCACAGTGGCAGAGATGCATTGGTGGGAATTGCTTTGTTTTTATCGCATCTGGCTAAGTCGGGTGAAAAGTGTTCAGTTTTGCGTAGTAGATATCCATCTTATTTTATGTCTAAAAACAAAATTGAGTTAACGCCGTCTGTAGATATGGACAAGCTACTTTTGAAGATAGAAGAGAAATATAGTTCTGAAGAAGTAACGACCATTGATGGAGTGAAAATTGATTTTGCCGATAGTTGGGTGCATCTTAGAAAATCAAATACCGAGCCTATTATTCGTATTTACTCGGAAGCTAAATCAGAAAGAAAAGCCCAAGAGCTGTCAGAAAATATGATTAGCGCGATTAGAGAATTAATATAATACTTCATCTTCAATTAAACCTAATGGTTTGGAGTTTGTCTCATAGAAAAACATCATAGATAAAAATGCAAAAGAAAAAAAACTTACGTTACATAACCATTGGAGCTATTACAGTGGTTGTGCTTTTTATACTTTACTGGTGGATAAACTCATCATCTGTAATAGGCGATGTACTAATTGAAGCTACTGTTAAGAAAGGCGATTTTGTTGCTGAGGTGCATTCTACAGGGCATTTACAGGCAGAAAATGCTACTTACATAGAAGTGCCTTCGGAGCTTTCAGGACGAGGTATAAACATATTTGAAATTAAGGTGACAGATTTGGTAGATGAAGGAACTGTTGTGAAAGAAGGCGATTTTGTAGCTTCTTTGGATCATAGTGCGGTGGAAGAGTTGATGAATACTGCTCACGATGAATTAGAAAAATCACTGGAGGCATTGCAGGATGCACGTATCGACACCAATATTAATATGAGTAATTTGCGTGATGGTTTGTTAAACTCCCGAGTTGCCGTTGAAGAACAGCAATTGGTTCTTGATCAATCGGTTTATGAATCTCCCGCTGTTAAACGTCAGGCTACACTTGATTTAGAAAGAGCCAAGCAGAACTTACAACAAGCTCTTCGAAATTACGACTTGAAACAGAGGCAAGCACACAATAGTGTTGGTAGAGCGTTGGAGCAAGTCAGGAAAGATCGTGAACGTGTAGAGGATATTGAAAAACTCTTTAAAGCACTTGATGTTAAAGCTCCTAAGCCAGGGATGGTGATCTATAGTTACGATCGATTTGGAAGTAAAATTCAGGTGGGCAGCTCTGTTAGCCAATGGATGCCTCGAATTGCAGAACTTCCAGACCTCTCTTCGATGATTTCAAAAACCTTCATCAATGAAATCGATATCTCTAAAATATCTGTAAAACAGAAAGTAGAAGTTGGCGTGGATGCTTTTCCAGATAAAAAATTTGATGGGGAAGTTTTATCTGTGGCGAATATTGGTCAGACTTTACCCAATGGTGATACAAAAGTATTTGAAGTGGTTATTAAGGTATTTGGAACAGACCCAGATTTGAGACCAGCCATGACCACCAGTAATATAATTACTGTTCAAAACTTGCAAGATGTTCTTTACATTCCATTGGAGGCAATTTTTAAAACAGACTCTTCCAAGTATGTCTTTACTTATAATAACAATAAGTTGGTAAGGCAGATTATTGACCCAGGATTAGAGAATGCCAATTTTGTAGTGGTTAAACAAGGATTGAGCGAGAATCAGAAAGTGTTATTAAACAGGCCTTCCAATGATGAGAATTTGCCTTTAGAGGGAATTGAGATTTATAAAGAGGTGCAGGCGCGACTTCTAAAAGAGATAGAAGAAGCAAAAAAGACGTCTGAATCCAACAAGCCCGATTCTATAGGAGTCCACAATAGGAGATTGAATAGACCTGGACAACGGCAACAAGGAGAAAGACGAGTTCGACCAGATGCAGCTGTCAGCCGTTAGAGAAAAAACATTTTTCTCAAGTTCGTTTTTATAACCAACTAAGACATCCTTTGTAAATCAATTTAGGATCGTTATAAAAATAAAAATCTCTTCGACCCATTAAAAACAAATTATAGACGTATGGAATTGATTGCATTTTTTAAAAGATACTCTCATAACATTATCATTGCTGTGGAAGCTATTTTAGCCAACAAGATGAAATCTATGCTTACCGCATTGGGTATTATGTTTGGTGTAGCCGCTGTGATTAGTATGTTGGCCATTGGAAGAGGAGCTCAGCAAGAGGTTCTGGAGCAGATAAAACTGGTGGGTGTGAACAATATTATTGTAACTCCAACTGAAACATCTTTAAGTTCACCTGAAGGTGGTTCAGGAGAATCTACTAAAAGATTTTCCCCAGGTCTTACACTTTTAGATGCGCAATCTATCGAAGAGAGTATTCCATCTGTTTCTAAAGTTAGTCCTGTTATTTCTTTAAATTATCATGCTGTTTTAGGAGGAAGAAGTTATCCAGTCTCTTTGGAAGGGGTATCTGCCAACTATTTTGAATTGCTCAATGTGAATGTTATTTCAGGAGATATTTTTAACCGTGAACAGAGCGACGGAGGTTTTCCAGTTTGTATCATTGGGGATAATATTCGGAATAGGTTTTTTAGCACCCAGGATCCCATTGGTAAGTATATTAAATGTGGTGACACTTGGCTTAAGGTGATTGGGCTTATTGAAAAACGAGACTTCACTGCATCAGCCTCTGATGAGATGGGGATAAGCAGTACCGATAATAAAATTTTTGTGCCTGTTAAAACCATGCTTTTACGGTTTAAAGATCGTGCACGATTGGATCCTGAAGCATTGGAAAGTATTGCTCAAGGTGGAGGAAATTCAGAGTCTTCAGGAACTGAAAATGGAGCTAAATCTGCTGTTCATCAACTGGATAAAATTATTGTTCAGGTGAATGAAACAGAGCATTTAAGTGTAACATCTGACATTGTAAAAAGAATGTTGCTTCGACGACATTCTGATATTTATGATTTTGAAGTAACAGTTCCAGAGTTACTTCTCAAGCAACAACAAGAAACCAACAATATTTTTAATATCGTTTTGGGTGCCATCGCGAGCATTTCACTTATTGTAGGTGGTATTGGAATTATGAATATTATGTTGGCTTCTGTGTGGGAGCGAATTCGTGAAATCGGTACTCGTCAAGCCATTGGCGCATCAAGAAAAGATATCGTTGTTCAGTTTTTAGCTGAATCAACCTTGATCAGTGTAACTGGTGGTATGATTGGAATTGTTTTAGGCGTTATTTTAGCTCAATTGATTAATGTGATGGCCGACATCCAAACCGTAGTCAGTCTGTTTTCTATTCTTGTTGCTTTTGGGGTTTCAGCTACGGTGGGAATTGTTTTTGGATACATCCCAGCCAAAAGAGCTGCTGATCAGGATCCCGTTGAATCTTTACGTCATTAATGTTTTAAATTATTATGAAGAATATATTTTTCTTTCTTTTTCTCTCTTTTACAACACTTATATCTCTCCATGCTCAGGGCAGGCAGGTAATTGAAGTGAAAATGACTTTGGATGAGGTGATTGAGATGGCTCAGAAGCAATCTCTTTATAGCTTTCGGTCAAAAAACATGTATTTGTCACGTTATTGGGAGTTTAGAAGCTATAGAGCCGATCGGTTGCCCAGCTTGGTTTTGAGTTCTACGCCAGTAAATTATGACCGTTCGGTGGTTAGCCGGTATGATCCGGAAAAAGGAGATTTTTTTGAGCCCAGATCAAATCTAACCTCTGATGCATCACTTTCTGTTCGGCAGAATGTTATTTGGACTGGTGGGGTGTTTGATGTGACTACTTCTGCATCTCGTATTCAAAACTTAGAAAATGAAAATACAGAAATTGCAGATGTTGGTTATTCTACTGTCCCTGTTAGTATAGGGTTCACTCAATCTCTCAATGGTTACAATCGATTCAGATGGGAATCGCGCATTGAACCGATTAAGTTTGAAAAGGCAAAGTTAGACTACCTTCAGTCGTTGGAATCACTTTCAATACAGGCCACCAATTACTTTTTTAATACTGCAACCGCTGAAATAAATAAAAGGATCGCAGAGGTGAATTTTAGCAATGCAGATACTTTATATCGAATTGGTAAGGGGCGATTTGAAATAGGTACAGTAACGCAAGATGAGTTACTTGATTTGGAGTTGAGTTTGCTTAATGCTCGTTTGGATGTGAGCCGATCTGACATTCGTTTGAAACAGACACATGCCGCTCTAAATTCATTTTTAGGTTTGGATGATGAGATTCAAATTGTCTGTGTAGTTCCTGCTACCATACCCAAGCTTAAAGTAGATGTGGATAAAGCATTGGCACTTTCTATAGAAAACAATCCAGATGTATTGGACTATCAACGACAGATGCTTGTGGCAAGACAAAACGTTGCCCGAACACGATCAGAAAGTGGACTAAGTGCCAATATACGTGCAAATTTGGGAATTAATAAAAGTGCTTCAGATTTTGATGAGGCCTATAGATCTCCATTCTCTGAGCAGCAGCAGGTTCGCGTTGGTTTGAGTGTGCCTATAGTGGATTGGGGTCGTCGTAAAGGGCAGATTCAAATGGCCAGATCTAATCAGGAAGTTACAGAGGCGACTGTGAAACAATCCTTATTGGATTTTGAACAAGAGGCTATTATTTCCGTTTTGGATTTTAACTTGCAAGAAGAGCAGGTAGCCATTGCAGCCAAAGCCGATACCATAGCACAGCTTGGGTATGAAGTCACCAAGCAGCGTTTTATGATCGATAAAGTAGATGTTATTCGCCTCAATTCAGCTCGGAATTCTTTAGATGCAGCTCGCCGTAATTATATTGATGCTCTTCGTAAATTTTGGGTGAGTTATTACGGTATTCGTCAATTAACACTCTATGATTTTGAGAATGAAAGGGATCTGATTGAGAATCTGGATGATTTATTACAGAAGTAAATATATTTGATAATATGAAGAATAAATGGCAGTTATTACTTCCCTTACTATTGGTAGTGGTAACCCTATTGGCTTATTGGTTTTTTACCAGAGATTCAGGAACTGAAACTGAAAGTGTTCGCGTAACTAAAGGGCTCTTTGAAATCACGGTAACCGCCACAGGTGAAATAGAGGCTTTAGAATCAACACGTATAATGATTCCTGATGTTCTTACAGACAGGAGTGTTAGAATACGTCAATTGACTATTACCGATTTGGTGAAGGAAGGTACGGTTGTAGAGAAAGGCGATTATGTGGCTCTGCTTGATCCTGCTGAAGTTGAAGATAGAATAAGGCAATCGATGGATAACTTGGAGCGGCTTAGAACCAATCTGGAAAATGCACTTATTGATAGCTCTTTGGTTTTAAGTGACTCCCGTGATCAGATTAGAGTAGCTCAGGATAATGTTTATGATCAAGAAATTAAGGTGGAACAATCTAAATTTGAGTCCAAAGCCCAACAGAGACAAGCACAAATTTCACTGGATAAAGCAGTACGGAATTATGAACAGAAAAAACGGAACTATATTCAAACCAGAAGAAAACATCTTTTAAATATAGAGCGAAGGTCTGATTTGTTAAAGCAAGAAGAAGAGATATATAAGGTTTTAGAACAATTAAAAATTGATTTACGCATTACCGCTCCTTCTGCTGGATTGGTTGTTTATGCACGTCGAAATAATCAAAAAATTAAAGTGGGTTCTTCTGTTAGTCGATGGGATCCTTTAATTGCAACTCTTCCTGATCTGTCCACTTTACAATCGGTTGTTCAGATCAAAGAAATTGATATCACTAAAATAAAGCCTCAGTTGGATGTAAGAGTTAAAATTGATGCTTTCCCCAATCAAGAGTTTAAGGGCAAAGTGGTTCGAATAGCAAATGTGGGACAGGAAGTATCGGGTGAGTTTTTCAATACGTTTAAGGTGGATATTGAAGTTGATCCTAATGATAAATTACTATTGCCAGGGATGACCTCTACCAATCGTATTGTGATTGAATCCACTCCAGAAGCACTTATGGTACCAAGGATGGCTGTTTTTAGTGATGAAGAGTTTGACTTCTTTGTTTATAAACAAGAAGGTTTGTCTGTAGTGAAACAAGAAATATCTGTAGAAGGTGAAAATGATTCTTTCTTTAAAATTGGAGCCGGCTTGGCTGAAAAAGATAGGGTAATGCTTCAGCCTCCAGCGAAAAAAAAGGAAATAAGATCAGTGGCTTTAGTGGAATAGATCTTATTTATACCATCCAGAATACATTAAATAGTTGTTGGCTATTTTATGAATCATCTCCTTGCTTTGATTGGGTTCAATCTCTTTCACCTTTTTGGCAGGTACCCCTGCATATACACTGTTGGGTTCTACAACAGTGCCAGATAATACCAGCGCATTGGCAGCAACAATAGAGTTGGTGCCAATTACCGCATGGTCTAAAATAGTTGCGCCCATGCCAATAAGTACATTATCTTCAATCTTGGCCCCATGAATGATGGCGTTGTGACCTACCGAAACATTGTCGCCAATTTCCACAGTCGATTTTTGATAGAGCGTATGAAGTACTGCGCCATCTTGAATATTTACTTTATTTCCGATTTTAATTGAGTTTACATCGCCCCGTATAACCGTGTTGAACCAAACACTACAATCATTACCCATTACTACATCGCCAATAATGGTGGCATTTTCAGCTAAGAAAACATTTTTTCCGATGATGGGCGTAAACCCTCTTACTTCTTTGATTAAAGCCATTTTTTCAGAAATTTAAAACAAATATCAAGAATTTGAGACTTTCATTATCCCTCTCAAAAAACTGTTTGTTGAGTTATATTTATCAGTGCGTAAAGATAGGTAATATCTCAGATGGAGAAATGTGTTTTTTAAAGTAGTATTCTACTTTTCTAATTTTAACAGTTTTAAGAAGTATTGATTTTAAGTGATAGAACACTTAATAAGACAATTTCTTATTTAAACCCATTCTTTATTAATTGTTCTGCTGGGTTTAACTTTTGGTTGCAAAAAGAGTGTAAAATGCATGAAACTCTTTTAATTAGTGAATTGAAAACCATGACAATCATCATCTTTTTATCTTCTCACATTCCGCTTGGTTTTGCTAATGACCAAATATTGAAATAATTTAGCACCTTCAAAATAAGAGTGTTAATCATTTTATCAACAGAAGTATTTATGGGAAATGGTTCAAAAGTAATTGAAGTCGAGCAGTTGGCTGTTCGTTTTTCAGGTGATTCGGGCGATGGTATGCAGTTAACAGGAACGCTGTTCTCTCATACATCTGCTATTTATGGAAATGACATTTCTACTTTCCCTGACTTTCCTGCCGACATACGTGCTCCATTGGGAACCATAGGTGGGGTTTCAGGTTTTCAGGTTCACTTTGGCAATAAAGTGGCTACACCAGGTGATTATACAGATGTTTTGATAGCTATGAATCCTGCTGCTTTAAAAGCCAATGCTAAGTTCATGAAACCAGGTGGTACCATTATTTTTGACGCGGATAGTTTCGATGCAAAAAGTTTAGAGAAAGCAGGGTATAGAACTGAAGATCCCATAGCAGAAGATAAGCTTGAAGGGTATAATATTATTGCAGCACCCATCACTACATTGACAAAAGAGGGGGCGAAAGGTATCGACATTGATAATAGAAGTATCCTCAGAAGTAAAAACATGTTTGCTCTGGGGTTGGTTTATTGGCTTTTTAATCGTCCTATCGAGCATACCGAAGAGTTTATCAAGAAGAAGTTTGGCAAGAAGCCCGAGATTATGGCTGTAAACCTGCAGGTGTTGCAAGCTGGATTTAACTATGGGGAGAATATTCAAGCTATGACTTCTTCCTATCATATATTACCTTCCAAGGTTAAAAAGGGAATTTATCGCAATTTAAATGGTAATAAAGCTACCGCTTGGGGATTGTTGCTTGCCGCTGAGAAAAGTGGATTGGAATTATTTTTGGGTTCTTACCCCATTACCCCAGCCACCGAAATTCTACAAGAGTTGGCAGGCAGGAAAGATTTGGGGGTGAAAGTTTTTCAAGCCGAGGATGAAATTGCAGGAATATGTACCGCCATTGGTGCCAGTTTTGCTGGTCGGTTAGGTGTTACTAGCACATCAGGACCTGGGCTTGCTTTAAAGTCTGAAGCCATTGGATTGGCTGTGATGGCGGAGCTTCCATTGGTTATTATTAACGTTCAGCGTGGGGGGCCTTCTACAGGTTTACCTACAAAAACAGAACAATCAGATCTCTTTCAGGCTCTTTACGGACGAAACGGCGAGAGTCCGATGGTTGTAATGGCTGCAAGTACGCCCGTCAACTGTTTTGATTATGCTTTTTATGCTGCAAAAATTGCCGTGGAGCACATGGTTCCTGTTATGTTGTTGACTGATGGTTATCTTGCCAATGGAACGCAGCAATGGCGCATACCAGAAGAGGAGGACTTCCCAAAAATAGTACCTCCATATACCCAACAAAAACCCACAGAATTTAAACCCTACTTGCGTAACAAAGAAAAATTGAATCGCGACTGGGTTATTCCAGGTATGGAAGGATTTGAGCACAGAATTGGTGGCTTAGAGAAAGATGCTATGACGGGCAATATTTCACACGACGGAAAAAACCATCAATTGATGACTTATCTGCGTCAAGAAAAAGTAGATCGAGTAGCACAATATATTCCAGAACTTAAAATTGAAGGGGATACTGATGCAGAATTGTTGGTTGTTGGATGGGGCGGTACTTATGGACACCTACTAACAGCGGTAAATGAATTGAATAAGTCTGGAATGAAAGTGGCGCTGGCGCATTTTAATTACATCATGCCATTGCCTCGAAATAGTGAGGATATATTGAAGAAATTTAAGAAAATTGTTGTTTGTGAATTGAACATGGGACAATTTGTTGGGTATTTGAGAATGCACTTTCCCCAGTTTCAATATAATCAATATAATAAAGTGCAAGGTCAGCCCTTTACGGTGGAAGAGTTGAAAAATGAATTTGTTAAATTAATTGAGGCATAGTGTCATGGAAGTTAAACAAGAATATACTTTTTCAGATTTTAAGAGTGAATTAAGTGTGCGTTGGTGCCCCGGATGTGGTGATCACGCCATTTTAAATACTGTGCAAAAGTCCATGGCTGAGTTAGGATTAAAGCCTCACGAAGTGGCTGTGATCTCAGGTATTGGCTGTTCATCTCGCTTTACCTATTACATGAATACTTTTGGCTTTCACACCATTCACGGACGTGCTTCCGCCATTGCCTCTGGTGTAAAAACCGCTAATCCACAACTAAAAGTATGGCAAATCACAGGTGATGGTGATGCGCTTGCCATAGGGGGAAACCATTTTATTCATGCCATTCGTCGAAATGTTAACGTGAATATGATTCTTTTTAATAATCAGATTTATGGATTAACAAAAGGTCAATATTCTCCGACATCTAAGCATGGGTTTGTTTCAAAATCATCCCCTTTTGGAACCGTTGAACATCCTTTTCGTCCAGGAGAACTGACAATTGGTGCCCGCGGTAATTTCTTTGCTCGCACCATTGATAAGGATTTGAAGCTTTGCGTGGATGTCTTTAAGAAAGCAGCTCAACATGAGGGTGCATCTGTTGTAGAAGTTTTGCAAAACTGTGTCATATACAACGACAAAACGCATGAGGCAATAACAGATAAAGAGCATCGGGAAGACCGTACCCTACTTTTGGAGCATGGAAAACCTATGATTTTTGGGAAAAACCGTGATAAAGGATTGATCTTAGATGGGATGACTTTAAAGATTGTTACGATCGGAGAGAACAATATTACCAAAGATGATATTTTGGTTCACAATGCTGAAACGGAGGACAGCACCATGCATCTGAAATTAATAAACATGGAGTATCCAGAATTTCCAGTGGCTACAGGTGTTGTGCGTAGTGTAAAAGGTTTGGTGTATGATGAAGAAGTGGAAAAGCAAATTGCCAGAGTTCAAAGCACATCAAAAATCAAATCCTTTTATGACTTGGCGGTAGAAGGAGATGTTTGGGAGGTTAAATAATCTCTTCTCAACTTGGTTATTCTGATTACAGAACCATTTTTTTCAATATCTTTGCCGTGCATGAAGAATATTGTAAGTATCATAGTATTTCTCTCACTGTTTTCGGTTGGGGTAGTAGGCCAAACACGTTTGGGAAGTGTAGGTTCTGGCACTCCTATAACACAGTCTAATCAGTCTGCAAGGGAGGGTACACAAGCTCCTCTTGCAAAAACCGCTATTAAGCGTGAAGTTAAAACTTGGGTTTTAGTTGATATGGAATCTCTCTCCGATACCATTCCTGTGGATACGCTCTCTGCTGGTTTTCAACTTCATAATCCTGTAGATAAAATTTCGCCTGCCAATGTTCAGTTGGGAAATTTAGGTGCACCATGGCAAACGGCTATGGTGTCGGAGATGTCTATTTATACTCAGTTTTTATTTTCCAAAAATTTGTCTAATAATTTTAGTGAACCAGAGATGTGGCGCTATTACAATACAAGAACGCCTTATACAAATCTCACCTATACGAGTGCTGGTCCTAAGCGGCGATCAGAAGATGCTGTTAAAGTTCTGTTTACCCAGAATGTGAACAAAAACTGGAATCTTGGATTTAAATACGACTTGATTTCCTCGATAGGTAGATATGATGCCCAGAAAGTTGAAAATAGAAACTTTCGTTTTTTCTCATCTTATAAAGGAGAAAAATATGCCATCTATGCAAACTATCTTTACAATAAAAGTGATCAATTAGAGAATGGGGGAATTGTGGATGATAATCATATCTGGAATCCTGATCTTAACAATATTGATAAAAAGGAAAATATCCGAGTAAATCTTCTTACGGCCAGCAATCGCATAGACCAAAATCGATTACATCTAAACCAAGAACTTAATATTGGGAATGTTTCAGTGAGTAGAAATGACAGCGTTTCTGAAAAACTTCCTGTGGGTACTGCTTTGCATACTTTTGATTTGAGCCGTTATAGACGAGTACATAAAGTGGACAATCTGAATAAGTATTATGGAGAAGCTCCAGATGATTTTTTCTATCCTAACATTTATGCAGATTCAACAGCTACGCGGGATACAGTTTATTATACATCGGTTCAGAATGTGTTTCAGTTAAAATTTAATGAAGAAGCCAATTCACTGTTAAAATTTGGACTACGTGTATTTATTGCGAATGAGATAGAGACTTTTAAATATCCTGAGGCACCTTTGATATATGGGAATTTCAACACTCCTCCTCAATATCGACAAGGTGACACTTTATTGGTTACCACTCATATTGGAGGCCAAATTTTTAAAAATTTGGGAGAAAATTTTAAATGGAATGCGGGAGCTAAGATTTACTTTCAGGGCTATCGCACAGGTGATACTGAATTGACTGGAGAGATAATTTCTCAGTTTCGTATTCGAAAAGACACAGCAGGTTTATTTGCCCATGGTGGGGCTTACCTAGTTACATCCGATTTTTTCACACAACGTTATTATTCCAACCATTTTATTTGGAACAATAGGTTCGATCCAGTTCAAACTTATAAAATAGGTGGAGGAGTATCCGTACCCACACGCCGTTTGACACTCTCTGCAGAATCAAAACTTATTAATAAGTATGTTTTTTGGAATACGCAGGCCTTACCCCAGCAGTCCAATGAATTTATTCAGCTTCTTGAGTTCAAACTTAAGAAGCATCTTTCTTTATGGAACTTGCACAGTAAAAACACGGTGCTCTATCAACTGTCCAGCCATCAAGATGTTATTCCGATTCCAGAATGGTTTGTTTACAGTTCAAACTATTTTGAGAATACTCTTTTTAAAGTACTCTTTTTTCAAATTGGATTCGATTTTCGATACACTACTTCTTGGTATGCGCCTTCATACATGCCTGCATCGGGACAGTTTTATATGCAGAAAGAGCGAAAAGTTGGCGATTATCCTCTTTTTGATGTCTTCTTAAATTTGCAACTTAAAAGGGCACGTATTTTTGTGAAGGTAGATCATGTGAATGAGGGTTTTTTCCCTTCAAGTAGAGATTATTTCCATACTGTTCATTATCCAATGAATCCGCGAACGCTACGATTTGGTGTCTCCTGGAATTTTTATGATTAAACTATTTCTTTAGAAGGTGGTTCTTTTTTACTGAGCTCTAATATTTGTGTGTAGATAAAGAGGTATATATAATGTTTTAAACTAGTTCTATTCTCTTTTGTATCATTGAAGAGTTTATAGATTGTAAACCAATCTTTCTTGCCTGTTTATTTTTTTTGGCAGGGCATAAGGATAAATATCCTACAGATTTTCTTCTCTGTCTTTCAAAGGGGGTATGATATTTAATAGTTAAATTAGAGGTATGTGAAACGAGCCATGAGAAAACTTCTCACAAAGAAGGGTGATTATCACGGTGAGTTCCATGTGCCAGCTGAAAAATAAATTATATTCACATGAAACGAACCACGAGCAAAAGACTGTTACACATGAAGATGGCTAAGCTGGCGAATTTCATTAGACCATTAACAATATATTCTAGACAGATGAAAATATTTTTATTACCAATAACCCTCTCTTTACTTATCTTATCTAGCTGTTCATTGGGGAAGACGAAAAAAAGTCAAAATGAAGTTAAGGAGAAAATGATCCCTGATTTAGCACAAATAAAGGAGTCAGGGTTTATTAAAGTAGTCACCAATTATAATTCAACCAATTACTTTGTATATAAAGGGCAGCCCATGGGCTATCAGTATGAGCTGCTTCAGCAATTTGCCAACTTTATGGATATTAAGTTAGAGGTTTCGGTGAGCAATGATTTGGACGCTAACTTTATTGCACTACAAAACGGGCAGTTGGATATTATTGCCAGTAGTTTGGCTGTAACGCGCGAAACAGAAGAGTTGGTTGCATTTACTGAGCCGCATAGCTATAGTCGACAAGTTTTAGTTCAACAAGCTTACTCCAAAGTAAAGGGAGGTGCGCCTGTTCCCAATGAATTGATTCGAAATCAATTGGATATAGCGGGGAAAAGCATTTATGTTCAAAAGGGGTCGGCCTATGTTCAGCGGCTTAGGAGTTTGGCCAATGAAATTGGAGATAGCATTAATATTGTTGAAATCCCAGATTATGAAGTAGAGCAGCTTATAGAGTTGGTTGCTGACGGAGAAATTCCATATACTGTTTGTGATGAGAACTTGGCCAGAGTAAATCTAAATTTTTATCCCAATTTAGATGTAGAAACAGCAGTTAGTTTTCCGCAAAAACAGGCTTGGGCAGTGAATAAGAGTGCCCCGGAACTTTTGAATGCTATCAACAACTGGATGGTAGGATTTAAGAAGAGTGCAAGTTATCAACGAATTTATCAAAAATATTTTTTAAATAAGCGGTCTATACATATTGTGGATGCTGGTTTTCATTCTGTCAAAGGGGGGCAGGTTTCAGTATTTGATGATATGATTCAATCTGCAAGTAAAGAGTACGATTGGGACTGGCGTTTAATAGCATCAATTATTTATCAGGAATCGAGATTTATACCAGATGCTGAAAGTTGGGCTGGAGCAAAGGGTTTGATGCAATTAATGCCTCAAACAGCGGAGCGATTTGGCGTAACCTCCATCAATTCACCCAGAGAAAATATCCAAGGCGGAATACAACTCTTGGAGTGGTTGGATGAGCGTATGAAGTTGAGAGTAGAAGATCCCAGTGAGCGAATAAAGTTTGTTCTAGCCTCTTACAATGTGGGGATTGGACACGTTTTGGATGCTATGCTATTGGCTGAGAAGTATGGGAAAGATCCTGCTGTTTGGTACGATAATGTGGACTTTTATCTATTAAATAAATCGAATCCCAAGTATTATAACGATCCCATAGTCAAATTTGGTTATTGTCGCGGCGAAGAGCCCTACCATTATGTTAGGGAGATTCTTGAGAGATATGAGCATTATAAGAATGTAATGCATTAGCCCATCGCGGTAAGTTTTCTTTAAAAATCACATTAAGTTCACTCAAAATCATTGCTGTAGCACCCCATACTTTGCTTCCCTCAGACTCAAAGCAGGGAGCTTGAATTTCATGTCCATTCACTCTTTTGGTAACAAGATTTTGACTATTGGCATCTCTAAATAGAGTCTGAATAGAAAATTCCAACACTTTTTTTACCTCAAACGGACTGGGATTGAATATGGGTTGGCGTGGTAGGTATCCAACATACGGATGCACAATAAAATTGCTGTTGGGAATATATAAAGGAGTTAAAACGCCTAAATATTCCACGTCACTGGTCTCAATTCCCAGCTCTTCGCGAGTTTCTCTTAGGGCAGTTTCCCAATTGTTACTGTCATAAGATTCGCATTTACCCCCTGGTAAACTTATTTGACCGCCGTGCGCTCCTTGATAATCTGGTCTTTGTATGAATGGGATATATAATCTCAAAAAGTGTGGATAGAGCAAAATAAGCACACTACTATCTCTGGCTAAAGATCTGTCTGGGATTCCATTTCCTGTATATCGGATGGATGGTGCCATTAGGTTCTGAGCTTTCTCTCCGGGGAGGGGGAGTTCAAGTGCTTTTTTAAGTGTTTCTTTCCAGCCTGACATGTATGTTTTCCTCTTGAAAATATAATTATAATTAGAACCTCTTTATATGAGAGCATCTTGTTTAGTGTCGTTTAAATATAACGATTTTGTGTCTCTTTTCCAACCTCTGTTTAAAGAGAGCCTGAAATTAATAAGGAAAGCGGCTGTTTATACTCTGCATTTTTCGTGCCGTAACACTATTTTTGTTTTGTATTTTTAGATGTAATAAAAAGGTAGAAATCTCTGTAGCTGGCGATCATGAGAGAGATGTATATATAGAGATTTGCATATATAAAAATGTAAATCGAAAGCCTTATTGAAGAACCTAAAAAGAAGCTTTATTTAAAAGATGGATGCGCTTAATCAAATAGAATGGCTTTTACCGGAGATATTTTTGCAGCCAAATAGGAGGGCCCTATCATCATCAAAAAGATTGCTACAGTTGCGCCTATATTTAATAAAACCAGATCCATTAGGTTCAAAGAAATAGGAACTACATCTAAAAAATAATTTTCGGGATCAAGTTTAATAAAGCCCAATTTGCTTTGCAACACAGCGATAGTTATTCCAATAAAGTTGCCTATGAGCAATCCACGAACTGCAATTCTCGTTGCCAACACTAAAAAAACTCTTCTTAACGGCCAATCTGCCATACCCAGCGATTTTAAAACCCCAATCATATTGGTGCGCTCAAGTATTAATATTAGCAGTCCTGAAATCATGTTGAACCCCGCCACAACTATTATTAAGAATATGATTACTGCAATATTCATATCCAGCAAATCTAGCCATCCAAAAATTTGTGGTTGAGTTTGTCTTATGGTTTGGGATCTCAATAGTGCACCGTCAGGAGCTATATATGTTGATGTTTGTGAATAAATCTTGTCGCCTATGGTGTTCATCTGGTCAAAATCATCTATTACAATCTCATAACCAGCAATTTGATCTGGTCTCCAGTTGTTAAGCTTTTGCACATGTCGATAATCAGCTATTACATATAACTTGTCTAGTTCAGGAAGGCTACTGTCATAAATACCAGAGACGTGAAACCTTCTCATTTTAATTTGTTTTTCAAAGAAGTACATCATCACCTGATCACCTACATCTATTGAAAGCATATTAGCCAATAGGGTTGAAATAAGCAGCTCTTCGGTAGTTGAAGTGCCATCTATTGTAGGAAGCTTCCCTTTTTTAAGAATGGAAGAGAGAAAAGTTTCGTCGTAATCAGCCCCAATCCCTTTTAGAATTACCCCTTGCATCTCTTCACCCGTTTTAATTAAGCCAGGCTTAGTCGCAATTTTCTGAATACTCTTTACCCCAGAAATTGAGCTTAAGCTATGAATTAAGGAACTATCTTCTAAGATGGGATTCGCTTCAAAGCTAAGGTTGTAATCGTAGTTTACAATTTGTATGTGTCCTCCAAAACCCGCAAGTTTTTCTCTGATTTCTTTTTTGAAACCTTGACCAATGGAGATGGATAAAATCATAACTATTATACCCAAAGCAATTCCGCTTATGGCAACTTTTATGACTGGCCCCGCAAATTGTTTGCCCGATACTCCGCCCGAACTTATCTTGGATGCAATGTAGAATTCTGGTTTCAAAGTGACTTGGTTTTATGCAAAGGTAAAAAAACTAGTCATAGCAACCATTATTTCAATGCAGATCAAATTTCAGTTTTCCCAGATGGGTGGCCATATCGAATAATCTCTATATTTTCCATGGTTATAAGTCCTCCTGCATCTGCTTTGTCCATCAATCCTTGTGCGATAACGGCAAAGTCGGTTAATCGCTCTTGGATATCTACCAATTCAATGTTAATAGGGAAGCCTTCAGAGGAAGAAAAAGCTTTAGGGTTATTATGTAAATTCTCTTCGCCATAACCCATAATGCCTTTGTAAACGGTGGCTCCAGCTATTTTGTATTTTTTAGCTGCAAATACTATAGCTTCAAACAGTGGCCGATTATAAACGAAGTCATTTTCGCCCACTGTTATTTTTATTTTAGCTCCCAACCCGAGTAGTTTCATTGGGTTTTATCTTTAGTGAAAATGTCCATCAATTTATAAATAAGGACGATCAAAATCAACTATTTTGAATTGTTATAAATATGGAATTAAATCAAATAAAGATTATCTTTTTCATGAGGCAGACGTTGATTCTGATATAAATATTACTAATTTTGAAGGAGTACCCTTTTGTTATTCATTTTGTCACTACTAGTTATTAACTTATTTAAACAAATGTATCATGAAGGAATATCAATCCGATCAAATAAAAAACATCTCTTTATTGGGAAGTAGCGGCTCTGGGAAAACCACCCTGGCCGAATCTATGTTGTTTGAAGGCGGGGTGATCTCCCGAAGGGGAGCAGTTGAAAGCAAGAATACAGTGTCTGATTATAACCGGGTAGAACATGAATATGGCTATTCGGTTTTTTCATCAGTGCTTTTTACAGAGTGGTTGGACAAAAAGCTAAACATTATTGATTGTCCTGGTTCTGACGATTTTATTAGTGGAACTATTACTTCATTAAATGTTACTGATACTGCACTCATGGTAATTAATACTACCCAAGGTGTGGAAGTGGGTACACAGAACCTTTTCAGGTACACTGATGAATACAATAATCCTGTGATCTTTATTATGAATCAGTTGGATCATGAAATGGCTAACTTTGAAAGTAGTGTAGAAAGTATTCATGAGACATTTGGAAAAAGAGCAGTGGTGGTTCAGTATCCTATTTCAGTTGGGCCAGAATTTAATTCGCTGATTGATGTTCTTAAAATGAAAATGTATCAGTGGAAACCCGAAGGTGGTGAACCTGAGGTTTTAGAAATACCTGCTGAAGAATTGGAAAGAGCAAAAGAGTATCAAAATATACTGGTGGAGGCAGCCGCGGAGAATGATGAAAGCCTTATGGAACTCTTTTTTGAAAAAGGCACACTTGACGAAGAAGAGATGCGAAGAGGTATTAGAAAAGGATTGGTCTCTCGTGATCTATTTCCAATATTTTGCGTTTCTGGCTTAAAGGATATGGGCGTACGTCGTCTAATGGAATTTTTAGGAAATGTAGTCCCTTTAGTCTCACAAATGCCCAAACTGAAAACGACCAATGGGGTCGATGTTGCTGTTGATTCGGAGGGTCCAGCTTCTATTTTTGTTTTTAAAACCAGTATAGAACAGCATTTAGGTGAAGTGAGTTACTTTAAGGTGATGTCGGGTAAGGTTACGGAGGGGATGGACATGACCAATATGAATAAAGGCGCTAAAGAGCGACTCTCTCAACTCTATTGTGTTGCTGGAAACACTCGCCATAAAGTTGGCGTTTTAATGGCTGGGGATATAGGTGCTACTGTAAAACTTAAGGAGACCAAATCCAACCATACTCTAAATGGAAAAGGGTGTGATTATCTGTTTGCACCCATCATTTATCCCAATCCGAAATATCGAGTAGCCATAAGACCGGTGAATGACTCGGATGATGAGAAGTTGGGTGAAGTTCTCACCCGCATGCATGAAGAGGATCCTACCATAATTGTAGAATACTCTAAAGAGTTGAAACAAATTATTGTGCATGGTCAAGGAGAGTTTCATCTAAACACTATGAAGTGGCGGCTTGAAAATAATGATAAAATCCCTATTACCTTTCATAAACCTAAAATTCCTTATAGAGAAACTATTACCAAACCAGCGCGTGCCGATTATCGTCATAAAAAGCAATCTGGTGGTGCGGGACAGTTTGGCGAGGTGCATATGATCATTGAACCCTACACTGAAGGGATGCCTGCGCCTACACTCTATAAGTTTAATGGACAGGAGTTTAAGGTGAATGTTCGTGATACCGAAGAGGTAAACCTTCCTTGGGGTGGGAAACTTATTTTTTATAATTGTATAGTAGGTGGGTCAATAGATAATCGATTTATGCCTGCTATACTTAAAGGAATCATGGAAAAGATGGACGAAGGTCCGCTTACAGGCTCTTATGCAAGGGATATACGTGTTTGCATATACGATGGAAAAATGCACCCAGTGGATTCTAATGAGATCTCATTTAAGCTTGCTGGCAGACAAGCATTTAGAGCTGCTTTTAAAGAGGCAGGACCAAAAATTTTGGAGCCCGTGTATGATGTAGAAGTACGCGTACCTTCTGATCGGATGGGAGACGTGATGAGTGATCTTCAAGGGCGTCGTGCTCTAATTGAGGGGATGAGCAGTGAAAAGGGATTTGAAGTGATTAAAGCAAAAGTACCATTGAAGGAGATGAATAAATACTCTACTTCATTGAGTTCCATTACTGGAGGTCGTGCTTTTTACAGTATGAAATTCTCTAAATACGAAAAGGTTCCTGCCGAAATTCAAGAGGAACTATTAGCTGCTTATGCGGCTGAGTCCAACGAAGAATAAATAATTAGCGGGAGCCATAAAAAGCTCCCGCTTTTTTTATTCTACTAATTCTACATCGATAGCAACGTCGTCACCTTTATCGTTACGAGCCACACGGAATTTTACTTTATCCCCAGGTTCCAGGTCGTAAAAGTCACAACCATTGACACTTTCAAAATGGAAAAAGAGGTTGGTAGGGGGAAACTTGATAAAACCATACCCCGCTTTTAAGGAGAGAATAGTACTAATCTGCACATCTTCATTCCCATAATCAATAGGCTCTATGTTTTTCTCCGATACTGTTTGGTTCTCCTTGGATACAAAAAGTGAGTCTAAAAGATGTTTTTCTTTCGCATCCTTGCGGTTAATAAATGCATCCATGGAGATTGGATAGGTCACCACATTTTGTAAATCTTGTGATGTTTTGGTGACTCTATGATTTCCATAGTCGTCTCTAAATTCAAATTCCCAAGACAAAAGCATAACGCGAGTGCCCAACGTATTAATTTTTCGCACCATAGGAACATAATTCCCATCGGAAGCGATGATAACTATAATGTCAAATTTCTTATAAAGAGACATTTCAAATGCTTCCAACGAAAGATGTACATCCACATCCCTATCTTGCCACTGACCGTTAACCGATTTTACAGGAAAGTAATGAGTAGTGACTCCTTCCGACATTAAAATATCATCGAAGACCCGCTCATAATAGAGTTGGTTGTTTTTTCGACTAGCTTCCACGGCATTTAATCTGCCTCGAAAATAATGAGCATCTACTATTTGACAGTGGTTGTATGCATCTTCAGATCCTTCAAATTCAGCTATCTTTTGACGAATAAAGTTGTGTAAACCCGAAATGCTTATTCGGCTTTGTCGTTCATGAACATAATTGTAGTAATTACTCACGTGGTAAAAATAGTTTCCATCATAAAATACACCAATACGTGTTAATCTCTTTCCTCCTTCTCTTCTATTGTCTGTAATCATATAATTTGTATTGTTTTTAATTATGCCATCTTTTTTTGATGTTCTAATGCATATTGTTTTTTAATTTAAGGTGTTTTTTTCTGTAATCTCAGTAGTTATTGACTTCTACTTTTTTTTAAATTAGAGCATATCAATTTTTAATTAAACAAGTGTGAATCAATTTGGTTTTCAATTCGTTTCAAAATATTTGTGATCGGTTTTACATGTGATTACAATTTGATTTATTTTGTTACCTGGAACTCGCCAAGATAATCATTAGCTACGCTGATCTTCGATTCTCCTTTGTGAGAAGCACTTCTCATGGCTCGTTTCATGGTGTAAAAACATTTTAGTCAAGTTTAGTAATAATTCAAAAGAGCTTTTTTAGTTTTGTGGTTTATAGCACCTTTTTTCAAATTTGTTCTAAACTATACTTATCTTTCAGTTTTAACTTTACAATTATGTCATTGAAAAACTTCATCACCCGAATAAAAATAAAGGCTGAACCCTCTGATGTTTATGCATCCTTTACCAACCCATTTACCATTGAGCTTTGGTCGGGTTATCCTGCCACCATGCCTTCTGTGGCTGGTGAGGAGTTTTCCATGTTGGGTGGGGACATTCAAGGTAAAATTCTGGAGCTGATTCCCGATTCTAAAATTGTTCAGGAATGGTATTTTGGCGACCAAGAAGAAGCTTCAGTAGCAACTATTAAAATATTTGCCAGCGGAGCTAACTCTCAAGTGGATCTACAACATACTAATATTCCTGAAGAGGCCTACGATGAAATTACTCAGGGTTGGGTAGATTATTTTTTGGGGGGTATTAAAGAATTTTTGGAGGTGGAATAAAAAGACCCTAACTAAAGAATCTTTTGTGATTTCACCATTCTTTTTGGTTTTTAGTAGCTCTGTTTTACAGTGCTTTTAAACTTAAATCCAGGCTTTTGATGTGATGTGTTAATGCGCCTACTGAAATGTAATCAACTCCAGTTTCTGCATATTTACGAAAAGTATCCATCGTAATTCCACCTGAAGACTCTGTCTCAAAGCGTCCATTGATAAGCTTTACAGCTTTACGGGTAGTCTCTACATCGAAGTTGTCGAGCATAATGCGATGAACTCCTCCCACACGCATCACCTCTTTCAACTCTTCCATATTGCGCACTTCCACCTCGATATTAAGATCTTTCTTTCTTTCTTTTAAATATTTTTGGACTGCCAAAATGGCTTTCTCAATTCCACCCGCAAAGTCAATGTGGTTGTCTTTAAGCATGATCATGTCATACAAACCCATTCGATGATTTTCGCCTCCTCCTATTTTTACTGCTTCTTTTTCGAGCATACGCATTCCTGGGGTAGTTTTTCGGGTATCCAATATTTTGGTAGAGAGGCCGTCTAATTTACGAACATATTCATTTGTACGTGTGGCAATTCCGCTCATGCGTTGCATCACATTCAAAACCAAACGCTCTGATTTTAACAGTGCTTGTGTGGATCCAGAAACGTGCAAAACAACATCTCCTGGTTTGATAAGTGCACCATCTTTTAGGAAGATATCTACCTCTATCTCTGGTTCTACTTGCTCAAATATGGCTTTCGCTACTTCAACCCCAGCCAAAACACCTTCTTCTTTTACAATTAATTGAGCTTTCCCTTTTGCATTTGCGGGTATGCAGGCCAGAGACGAGTGATCTCCATCACCAACATCTTCTCTCAATACACTTTCTATGAACTCTTTAAGTAGTTGTTTATTCATCTTGCTGTTCGATTCTTAATTGATGTATTAATGCTTTGGCTCCTTCGTTTTTAGTCAAAAATACGAATCTAAACTTACCTTTTGCGTAAGAGTATTTTCCAATTGCAAAAGTAGCATTTTCTCTAACTCCTTGATGAATTATCTGAAATGAAATGGGGGGATAGGTGTCAAAAAAATCTTTCATCATAAACTGGGCTTGTTGTTTGCTAAAAATACCTGAGTTGGATGGGAGAACCAATTCTATTTTACTGTTGAAATAACTAGCCAGTTCAAGCGCATTACCATTGCGTGTTGCTTCCCTTATTTCAGATGGTAGAGTACCTTCAGATTGCGCCTGAATTACGATTGGTGAAATCAATAGTATGACCATCAAAAGCCTTAACACCTTATTTGTTTTCATTTTCATTTTTTTAGTAAAGATATTCCTATATTGATTTTCAGTGGTTTAATAGTTTTTCGGAACAATAATGAATTTCAATATAAAACATTAAATTTACAAAAACCAAACCACTAATTGAGGAAGAAGCTCTCATATTTATTTTCAGGTCTCTTTTAGGTTGGTTTTTGTGGTAGAATAACCATGAGGAGTTAATTTCCTTCTTATGAAGATAAGTTTCTGCATGCTTCTTGCTATTTTGCCCTAATCAAATAGAAAGTGATTTATGTCCACCAACAGACGACTATTTATTTTTTTACTTTTTGCTTTTTTAACTACTCTTTTTGTGGGAGAAGGAGTGTCTTACTTTGCTTCCAGTCATCCTAATAAAAGCTTGAGTTCCGAAAAGATAGAAAGCCAAGTAGCGCGAGTGCGAGGGAAGATGACCAAACTTCTTTCAGATTTTAGTTTGCCAAAATATAAATCTCACGAGCTTTTATGGGAAGCGATGGATTCGTTGCGTTCTTCGAATTTTGATTTACTTGTTTATCAAGGGTTTGAGTTGGTTGCATGGAATAGTCAGATGATCCCTGTTGAAGGTATTAATCCACAATATTTTAAAAACCCTTTGGTAAGATTGGATAATGGGTGGTATTTAACTTCCTATATCGAGTCGGATGATGTGCTCATGGTCGCCTTCAGTCTTTTAAAACATGGGTATAATTATCAAAATGCTTTTTTGAAGGATGCTTTTTCTCCACAATATAAGTTGGATCCCTCTGTTGTCATTAGCCAGGATGAAGGTCACAGTGATTTGGTGATTAAAGATGAAAGAGGGAACTTTCTCTTCGGATTACTCGTTAATGGTATTGAGTCGCAGCCATCTACTTTGATTAATTGGGGAGGATCTATTCTTCTATTATCTTGGGTATTCTTTTGGTTTTTACTCTTTTTTATTCAAGAGGAAAGCCAAAACAACAAATTAATTAATGGGGTGTTGTTTGCTTCTTCTATTCTATTTTTTGGATACTCTTATTATCTTTTTTGGTTCAGATCACTCTTTCCTAACTTGTTTCCAGAACTTTTTTCGCCTTTGTATTTTGCTATGTCCGCTGGACTACCTTCAATAGGACACTTTTTTATTTTTGCATTTTTGCTTTTCACTTGGGCATTTTGGATTTATAAATTCTTTAAATTCCCCAGAAATATTTTTAGCGGAAAACAATCGCTGATTTATAGATATGTTCTTCTGTTTCTCTGTTTGATCGGTTCTGTAGTTTACCTAATCTACTTAAACCATTTGTTCTATTTGTTGGCCAAACACTCTTCAGGTACCATCGTTATAACAAAAATTGTTGAGTTGGATGGAATTGCCTTTCTGAAAATGGGAATGATTGCGCTGTTACTGCTCTCCTTCGTTTTTCTTTTAGAACGAATTCTGATACAATTCTTATGGAGTTTTTCCAGAAGACAAATTTTGTTTTCTATTATAATGGTTTCGTTTCTTTCTATGATCGTGTATCGCGGAGTGGGGGTAGATGAAAGTGACTGGATTTTCTTGTTCTATTTAGGAGTGAGTGTTGTCTTGATTTTTGCACGTAGAAATGCGGATTTTTCTCTCTCTTACCTCTCTTATTTATGGTTGTGTGGGTTGTTCGGTGTATATGTTGGTGCAACCATGCTGGACTTGTCAATCCGAAAGGAAGAATCAAACCGAGAGTTGTTAGTTGAAAATTTAGCCTTCCAATTGGTTCGCGATGAAGACCCAGTGGCAGAAATGTATCTTGCTGAACTAGAAAATCAATTGGCCAATGATGTAACATTAATTCGAATGTTGGCGCAACCCGAACTTAATTCGGAATCTATTCGTAATCATTTGATTAAGTTTTATTTCTATGGATATTGGGGGCGTTACGATCTTCAAATAATTCCTTGTTGGCCCAAGGGGAATGTTTACTTAGAATCACATGACAAGATTGAGAATTGCTATTCCTACTTTTACAGCTTGCTTGAAACTTCTGGGCACAATATTTCAGGCAGCAAGCACTTTCATTATTTAGATCAAAGTAATGGAAACATCTCTTTTTTTGGTGTCTTTCGCTTTTTCCCCAATGACCCTGTAAATGAAACATCCTTATTTATCGAGCTCCATTCGAAGCCATTTTTTGAAGGATTGGGCTATCCTGAGCTTTTAGTAAATAGAAGAGAACAAGCGCGAATGAAGCTTTTAGAAGGCTATTCATACGCAAAGTATGTTAATGGGAGATTGGTAAAACGCTCTGGATCTTATAACTATAAACCAGACTTGAGTCTGTATAACTCTGGAGTGAGTGGAAAAGTATTCATAAAAGAGAGAGGATATTCTCATTTGGTCTATCACCTTAACAGTAATTTTGCGGTAGTTTTGAGTAGTAAAGACTATTCGTTGAATGATGTTTTTATCTCCTTCTCTATATTTTTTCTTTTCTTTTTTGCTTTAGGTGGATTAGGGATTTTCTTTTTACAATGGTATCGATCGGGCTTTCTATTTCAAATATCTATTCAAAAGAGAATTCAGGCAGCTTTTGTTCTATTAATGCTTGTTATGCTGGTGGTGGTGGCAATAGGTACAGTTTACTATACCGTAAAACAGTTTGAACGGAAACATTTTGAGTTGCTCGAGAATAAGATTCAATCGGTTCTTTTAGAACTGGAATATAAAATTGGTTACGATGGGCCAGAAACATACATTCCTGAAGAGTATCTCAATTATCAGTTGCAGATGCTCTCTAATGTGTTTTATTGTGATATCAATCTATTTGGTGTAGATGGAAAGTTGATAGGAACTTCAAGACCAGAGTTATATAAAAGTGGGCTTTCAGGATTTCAGATGAACCCAGATGCTTATTTTCAACTGGCCTATACCGAGGCAGAGAATCACATAAGCGATGAGAAAATTGGCAGCATGGAATATCTCTCTTTTTATGTTCCTTTTCTAAACAGTGAAAATAATCTGGCAGGTTTTGTGAATCTACCTTATTTTGTAGGCAATAATGAACTGGAAGATGAGGTTTCTGCTGTAATAGTAACAATTATTAATTTTTATCTTGTGTTTTCCTTTTTAGTAATTGGGCTTGCTGTCTTTTTAGCTCGACAAATTACCCGCCCTTTACTTATGCTTCAAAGTAAGATTTCAAAAGTAAAGTTGGGTCATCTGAATGAAAAGATAGATTACAAAAAGAATGATGAAATTGGAGAATTGGTTATTGAATACAATAGAATGGTGGATGAACTTTCGGACAGTGCTGAGAAACTTGCCAAGAATGAAAGGGAGTTGGCTTGGCGCGAGATGGCTAAACAGATTGCACATGAGATTAAAAATCCCCTTACACCTATGAAATTGAATATTCAATATTTACAGCGTGCATGGAATGATGGGGCAGATAATTTTGGAAGTTATTTAAAACGGGTGAGCACTTCTCTTATTGAGCAGATTAACTCTCTTTCTAATATCGCATCTGAGTTTAGTAAGTTTGCACAGATGCCCACGTCCAGAGCTGAAAAAGTGAATTTGATAGAGAAAATTGAGAATGTGGTTGTTTTGTATGCCAATAGCGAAGGTGTTATTTT
>CAZJDS010000007.1:0-29144 GCA_964544795.1 uncultured Alkaliflexus sp.
TATTTATAGAAAGTCTTTTTAGCTAAAGTATCATTGGATAAATAATAGTTTTCCTTAATTTGGTTTCCTCTGTCATCATAATCATAAGTGAACTTATATTCTATCCTACCATCAGAGTTAAAACAGCGCTCTTCAGTTAGATTTCCTTCTTTATTATACTTAAAAATACTTTTCCCGTATAAAGTGTCATCAGATTGATAATAAATTGCTTCATTTAAATTCCCTCTATCATCGTACTTATAAATAGTTTTTCTGTATAGACTACCATCAGATAGATACTTGCTTTTCTCAACTTTTCTCCCCTTACGACTAAAAATTATTTCTACTTCACTGTTATTCCCATTATCTTTTTCAATATTTCCAAACCGTTCAACTACTGAATAAGAAATTTCCTTTAAAGACTTTACTTCACCAATCAAATCATAATCAGACCATTCATTTTCACTTCTCTTACTGGTACAACTGCCCAGCAAAAAAAATATAACAATGAACATTGTTATCAAGTAGACTATTTGAGATTTAATGTCTTTTTTCATAATGGGACTCTCTTCATTTTTACTTGCAGATGTTATTAAACGGCCAGATTTCTCTCTATTATAAGCTGTCTCATTTCCGTTTATTTTTTAAAGGTAATAAACAAAATATCTTTCAATCAGTTTTTGTGAATTTTATATACAGATCTTACATACAATATTTCATTCTATCAAATCAACAAAGTTATTAGGAATTCTATCCTCAAATAAAGTAAATACCAACCTCTAATTTACATATTCCTTTCAATAGAAAGAAAGGAAATCCATTTATTCAAAGTTCGGGGCTGCCGGTAGGCTGATTAATAGTTTGAATAGATGAGCCTATGCAGGAGGTAGAACGTTTGTGTAACTACTTAACCTCTAAAATTTTGGTGGGATACCTCTAAAGTGTTACATACAGTTTTTGGCTTATGTTCAATATTTTCTCACCTTTAAAGAATCAATAAAAAGTGATATCGTTATAGAATTTGACGAAACAGAAATTTAATTATGGCATATACTGGTGGTCCTTTAAATGAGCTAAACGGCAAAATGGGAATTTCTGCTCCTTTTAAAAGTGTTCCTGTTATGAAATTAATTAGATCTCATCATCCGAAAAGTAAAGAAGAATTGGTCGAATTAATCAAATGGCATTCTGAAAACTCATGTGAATGTGGTGTTGTCAGCCAAGGAACTGTTGAGTCATTTGGTAAAAATCTCTATGATTCTCAAATTCGATATTGGGGTGAAATTCGATACAGCTTGCAGGATTGTATTCAGTGGGAATATGACTTGTTTGTAGTTCAATCACTCAAAGGAGGTATAGTTGAAAAAAAGGCTCTATTGGAACTGGCAAAGAGAGTTTTAAATTTCACATTCGAGGAAGCCGAAGGCTACTTAGATGAAGAACTTAGAATTGATATTGTTATCAAAAAGAATGGAAACGAAGTAGGCGGAATTCAAGTTAAACCTCTTACATTTAAAAGAATGCGAAGAGAAGTAATTACTTTTAATAAAGACGCTAATCAGAGGTGGGGTAAACCTGTATTTTACTTGTATTACGATGAAAATGAAATCTTTCTTAATATTGACGAACTTGTTTCAGCACACCAAAAATTATAAGTCAAGCAAAGTTTTCTCTTCTCCTTTCGAGTGCATGTAAGTAAACTCAATATTTTGAGGTTTTATAGCATCGTATGAAGCAACAAATTGGCTATCAGTTCTTTTAACAGATTGTACAAAGTTTAATTCAATATCGGTTTCCTGCTTAGTCATTACAGGGAGTTTTAGATTTTCGTTGTAGTGTTTAATTTCTCCCTTTTTAATATCCGAACTCCTTTCCGTAATAAAATTAATATGCTGGTCAATTCGGTTTTGAATAATCGAATTATAAAATGAAACAGGTGTTGACTCAATGTTATCGATAATAATATTCAAAAACATTGGATCAATTTCGTAGCCTATGCTATTTCTATTGGCTGCAATTGCGGCCAATGAAGTAGTTCCAGTTCCCAGAAATGGATCTAATACTGTATCACCCTGCAAAGAATACATATTTATAATTCTATAAGGCAATTCGAAAGGATAAGCAGCGCTTCTCCTTCTTGTTTCGGAATTATTAATCTTTTGCTTGGTCCCTTTCAAATCCCATAAATCTGAAAACCAGATGTTTCTCTCTTCCCAAAAAAAGGAGCTTTCCTTTCTTCTTAATTTTTCGGTATTAGTTTTAAATTGTCTTTTACTACCTTTTCTGAAAATTAATATCCATTCGTGTTCTAAAGTCACATAGGCACCAGAAGGAAGCATACCAGAACCCATAAATTTATTGGGTGCATTTGTTTGTTTTCTCCAAATTAGGTTAGGTAAGTTGGGAACACCTAATTTTTGAAATGCAGATATAATCCTTGAGTGGCTTGGATAAAGAGCAAACTCACTATTTATTGTTCTTGTTGAATCCCCAATATTGATACAAGCAAAACCACCAGGAATTAATACTCTCTCAACTTCTGCCCATACTTTATCAAGCTCTAAGTGCATAAGTTCAAATGCTTTCGGCCCGTCATCATTATCTAATGCTATTTGAATTTCTGGATTTTGTTTGGCCATAATTTCATCCCACATTTTAATCATTGGGTAAGGTGGGGATGTTACAACAAGTTCAATTGAATTGTCTTTTATCTGCCCCATATTTTGCGCCGCATCGATAATTATCTTATGTGTAGTTGATTTATTTTCCATGTTGTAAACTTACAAAAAACTTAAAAGTAATGACAAGAAGTGGTTCTTTTGATTTTATCAAGTGGTTTGCGTCTCGAATAAAACCGAATGTTCTATTGCAAAGCTAATTTAGAGTTTCAAATCAGATAACCCATCAAGTAGTTTGTAATCTGAAAACTCAATTTAAGATTAGAGGAATACCTGAAACGTTATTATCTGTTCCTTTCAGCAAAAAAAATTGGATACTGATATATTCAAAGTTTTGGATTGTTTTTGTGTCGAGTGGCATCACGCAGTGACTTCTTTTGCAAATTCTTTTCCAAGGCGTCTGTCAAGTTCACTCCAGTTTGATTGGCCAAACAAATAACCACCCAAAGTACGTCGGCTAGTTCGTCGGCCAATTTTGCATCGGAACAATCTTCACCTGACTTAAACGATTGTTCTCCATATTTTCTAGCTACAATTCGGGCTAACTCACCCACCTCTTCCATCAAAATAACCGTATTGGTAAGCTCACTAAAATATCGGACGCCGATAGTTTGAATCCAATCGTCCACTTTTTGTTGTGCTTCGTTTAATGTCATATTACTGTCTGTTTTTCGAATCAATGATAATAGTTACTGGACCATCGTTAATAAGCTCTACCTCCATATTTGCGCCAAAAACGCCTGTTGAGACCTCTCTTTGAAGAAGCTCTTCTAATTTCTTTGTGAAACTTTTATAAAGTGGTATAGAAATGTCAGGAGAAGCTGCATCCAGGTAAGAAGGACGATTACCCTTCTTAGTGCGCGCAAGCAACGTAAACTGGCTAACCAATAAAATCTCTCCTTTGATATCTTGAACAGATAGATTCATTACTCCATTTTCATCATCAAATATACGCAATGAAACCAACTTTTGGGCTAACCAATCCACATCTGATTGATCATCAGTACATCCAACACCCAAAAGCACCAAAAAACCTTTTCCAATTTTTACAAAATAATTATCTGCTGTAGAAACAGAAGCGCTCTTCACCCTTTGTATTACAATTCGCATAATATGTATATTTGTTGCGCAAATTATGGAAACCTTTTATAAATTAAAAAGTTACTCTAAAATAGTTGCTCCATTTCAAATTTAAATGGGAACAACCTACTGCAACAAATTGTTATTGAATTTAAAAACAAAAAATGATAAGAAGTATAATAAGCCAAAGCAATGACCCTTCTTTTAATTTGGCTACCGAAGAGTTTCTATTAAGAAACAGTGAGGAAGAGATTCACCTTTTTTATATCAACAAACCTTCTGTTATCATAGGTAAGCATCAAAATGCGCTGGCAGAAATTAATTTAGCCTTTTTAGAAGAAAATAATATTCCTCTGTATAGAAGACAATCAGGCGGCGGTACAGTTTATCATGACTTTGGCAACATCAACTTTTGCTTTATTAGAAAAGGTGAACAGGGTGATTTGGTAAACTTTAAAAGAGCAACTCAGCCGATAATTGAGGTGCTAAACCAATGGAATATACCAGCTAGAAATGGAGAGAGGAATGATCTATTGGTAAATTTCAAAAAAATATCGGGCAATGCATGTCACGTTTTCAAAAGAAGGGTAATGCATCACGGAACATTGCTGTATAATTCTGATTTACAAAGACTTAATTCAAGTTTGAGAAATGATCCCTCAAAATTTAAAGATAGAGCAGTAAAATCTATCCGAAGTGAAGTAATGAATATTTCTGAATTGTATGGTAAAGAAATAACTTCCAAAGAGTTTATGCAGAATCTGGCGAATGGTATTATTTCAAATAACAGTTCTATTATAAACTCAAAACTCTCTCAGGATGAGCAAGATGGAATATTAAAACTTCAAAAAGATAAATATTCCACCAACGAATGGAACTACAGCTATGGCCCCAATTATGAGTTTAGAAAAAGAACTGTAGTAGAAAATTGGGTTTATGCTATTCATATGAAAGTTGAGAGAGGGAGAATCAACTCTTTAAGTATAAAGTCAAATAACCCAGATAAAAATCTAATTAGCATCATGATAAATTCAATCAATGGTTCCTTTCATCAAAAAGAAACCATTGCAGAAGTTCTCAATGGATTTGATACTAATGAAAAAACGAAAGAGCTTGTTGAAATGTTCTTTTAAACACCTTAATCCAATTTATAAAACTCCACTATATTTTTTGCTCTTGATTGTCCTACAACATTTTCTAATTCGTTAATTGAAGCTTTCTTTATATTGGTCACTGATTTGAAATGATTCAAAAGCTGCTCAATACTCTTTGCTCCTATTCCAGGAATAGACTCCAATTGCGATTGTAAAGCTCCTTTGCTCCTCTTATCTTGATGAAAAGAGAGGCCGAATCTATGAGCTTCATTACGTAGGTTCTGAATTAATTTTAGCGTAGAGGAGTTTTTATCCAAATAGAGTGGAATGGGATCTCCTGGATAAAATATTTCTTCAAGCCGTTCAGCGATGGCAATAATAGAAACCTTATTGGAAATATCTAACTGATCTAAGACTTTAAGTGAAGCACTCAGCTGGCCTTTCCCTCCATCGATAACAATGAGCTGTGGCAGTGAACTCCCCTCCTCTAACATACGATGATATCTTCTATAAACAATCTCTTCCATAGATGCATAATCGTTGGGGCCTTTTACAGTGCGAATGTTAAAATGACGATACTCCTTTTTAATTGGCTTTCCATTTTTGAAAACTACACAAGCTGCCACGGGATAAGAACCCTGGATATTAGAGTTGTCGAAACATTCAATATGTAGAGGGAGTTTATCCAGTCTAAGATCTTTTTGTGCTGTTTCAAGAAGTTGAATGTGTCGAGGAGTCTTTAAATAATTTGCCTCTTGTTTCAATTTTTCCAACCGGAAATATTTCACATTTCGCTCTGAAAGATCCAACAACTTTTTTTTATCCCCAATTTTTGGGACAGTAAATTGCACCCCTTTTATAGGTGTTTCAGGAATAAAGGGAACTATAATCTCAGGAGAAAAACTTTGCAATCTTTCCCGCAATTCAACAATCGCCAATGACAAAAGAGTCGATTCGTTCTCATCTAATTTTTTTCTATATTCTATGGTATGCGCCTGAATAATTGCTCCATTAGAAACTTTTAAAAAATTGATATAACAAGACTTGCTGTCGCTTATAACAGAAAAAACATCAACGTTGTCAATATTAGGGTTTACTATGGTGGATTTACTTTGATACCCTGAAAGAAGATCTATCCGCTTTTTTATAATTTCTGCCTCTTCAAATTTAAATTCAGCAGCCAACTCCATCATGTACTCTTTAAGATAACGAAGCAGTCCACCAATATTTCCTTTCAAAATATCTCTAATGTGATCAATCTGTTTTTGATATTCTTCGCGAGATTGTAGTCCTTCACAAGGCCCTTTACAGTTTCCTAAATGGAATTCTAAGCATCGCTTATACTTTCCTTTTCTAATATTTTCTTCAGATAAATCGTAATTACAAGTTCTTAGAGGATAAAGGTACTTGAAAAGATCCAACAAAGTACGAACCATTTTCACAGAGGTGTAGGGACCAAAATACTCACTTCCATCTTTAATCAACTGTCTTGTTTGCAGAACTCGAGGATAAGGTTCGTTCTTAATAACTATCCAGGGAAAAGATTTGTCATCCTTTAAAAGAACATTGTATCTAGGCTGATACTTTTTAATTAAATTGTTTTCTAAAAGAAGTGCATCTTCTTCTGATTCTACAACGATATGTTTGATATCACGTATTCTTCGAATAAGCAGACGCGTTTTTCCATTTTCAGGCTCACGATTAAAATAAGATGCAACTCTACGTTTCAAGTTTTTTGCCTTCCCAATATAGATGATCTTACCTGCTTCATCAAAGTATTGATAAACACCTGGATTTGGCGGCAATACTGAAACTAAAACTTGCAAATGATTTAACCTGCTTTCAGGAATACCTAACATCTTTATAGTTTATAGAAAAAGAGAAGTAAATTGAAATTTATTAACATCAAACAGTCCTTTATCACCTAACTTTAGTGAAGGTATCACAAGAAGTGATAAAAATGACAACGTCATAAATGGTGCTTCTAATGTACTACCCATACTTTTTGCAGAATCATTAATTCGTTGATATTGAACGGCGACAGTTTCACCATCTTCTATACTCATTAACCCTGCCACTGGAAGGGGAAATAGATTGAAAGTCTTTCCATCATGCGTAGCAATGCCCCCTTTTGAAGTAATCAAATTATTAATAATTTCAAGAATTGAGTCATCATCTGCTCCCACTACAATAATATTGTGGCTATCATGAGCAACTGATCCACCTATAGCTCCTCTGTTAATGCCCATATTTCTAACGAATCCGACACTCGGTGGTTTAAGATGATACCGATTGACAACGACAAGTTTGAGAACATCTTCTTCAACATCAGAATGAATAGCTCTATCCTCATTTACCTTGGGAGACCAAATAGATTCTTTTGTTGTAATTTCACCATCTATAACATCAATTACTTTAACAGAGGTTTTATCTAAAGGAAGCTTAATTTGAAGTTGCTCCAAAGAGACTTTCTCCGTTCGAAATTGATTGACAGGTTCAATTTTAGGAAGATTAAACTTCACTCCTTCGTTAAAATTATAAACTTGTTTTCCATCAATCCACGTTTCAACTACTTTAAAGTCCTTCAAATCTTCCAATACAATAAAATCAGCGGGATCTCCTACCCTCAATAATCCAACAGGAAGATTATAATGATCTGCTGGGACTACAATGGCAGCACGTAAAAGGTTGAAAGGATCCAATCCCTTTTTTATGCCTTCCTTAACTAATCTGTTTATATGACCATATTTTAAAAGTTCGTCGGGATGAATATCATCAGTGCACAACATAACAGAGTCAGGGTGCGAATCGATCAAGGAGTATAGCGCATCAAAATTACGAGCAGCACTTCCCTCCCGTATTTGGATTTTCATCCCCTTTTGAATTTTCTCTAATGCTTCCTCCAAGGTGGCGCATTCATGATCCGTTGAAATACCTTCTTCTACATACTTTGAAAGATCTTCGCCCCTCACTTTAGGCGCATGACCATCGATGGGCTTATTATACTTTCTTGCAGACTTTAACTTTCGAAGAACCTCTTCGTCATTATTGACAACACCTGGGAAGTTCATCATCTCAGAGAGGAACCAAATGTCCTCACGTTTCAGAAGTTCATCAACTTCACTACTTGACAAAGCAGCACCAGAAGTTTCAAAAGAGGTAGCAGGAACACAAGAGGGAGCACCAAAAAATATTTTCACAGGCGTATGCGCAGCATCCTGAATCATAAAATCCACACCCTTTACGCCTAAAACATTTGCAATCTCATGTGGGTCGGTTACAACCCCAATTGTTCCATGTGGAACAATTAAATGTGAAAACCTCGAAGGAGTCAGCATTGTACTCTCAATATGTATATGTGAGTCTATAAAGCCAGGAAGTATGTATTGCATCTGTGGCTCCTGAATTGGAGAGATAGATTCTATTACCCCATCAGCAAAAACAATTTTGCCATTAAAGATATTCTTTAGATGCAGATCTACAATCCGCCCTTTTATAATTTGTTTGCTCATCGTTACTTAAAGTTTGTTCCACGTGAAACATTATCTTCCCAAAAGAACCAAAAGAACGTTAATGTCGCTAGGGTTGACTCCGCTAATTCTTGAAGCTTGTCCAATAGTTTCGGGATTAATCTTTTCAAGTTTCTGCCTTCCTTCCGTAGAAATAGTCTTAATTTCTGAATAATTAAACCTGTCTCGGATTTTTATTTTTTCCAAACGTTTCAATTTGTCGGCAGCCAACTTCTCTCTTTCAATGTATCCCGCATATTTGACTATAATCTCTGTAGATTCTACAATCTCCTCTCTTCTGTTTTCAGGCAGTCGTAAAAACACATTATATAAAGGTGGGAAAGATTCAGATAATCCTAAAAGAGAGACTTGAGGTCTTAGAATCAAATCATACAACTTACATCCTTGTTTTAAAATAGCAGATCCTACAGATTTTAAATAGTTGTTAATTTCATCTGGCCTTACACTCTTCTCTTTAAGAAATTCAATAATTTCATTTCTATGATGAATTTTCTCTTCTAAAAGAGTCAGTCTATCAGAAGAAGCAAGTCCGAGCGAAACTCCTTTAGGAGTTAAGCGCACATCGGCGTCATCTTGTCTCAAAAGTATTCTATATTCGGCTCTACTCGTAAACATCCGATAAGGTTCGTCAACACCTTTTGTAACCAAATCATCAATAAGTACACCTATATAAGCTTCATCTCTTCTTAAAACAAACTTAGGTTCATTTTTAAGTGAAAGACATGCATTTATAGCAGCAATTATTCCTTGGGCGGCCGCTTCTTCATATCCTGTAGTTCCATTAATTTGACCTGCAAAAAAAAGTCCAGAAATAAGTTTAGTTTCTAATGTATGGTAAAGTTGAGTAGGATCAAAATAATCATATTCAATAGCATATCCAGGTCTAAAACTCAATGCATTTTCAAGACCCTGTACATGTTTTAATGCTTCAAATTGAGATTCCATTGGAAGACTACTGCTAAAACCATTAAGATAATACTCTATAGAGGTCTCCCCTTCTGGCTCCAAATATAGCTGATGCGATTCTTTTTCTGAGAAAGTAACAATCTTTGCCTCAATGCTTGGACAGTATCTGGGTCCTAAACTTTCGATTGTACCATTGTACATAGGACTTTCTGATAGCTTACTTTCTATAATATCATGAACAATTTTATTTGTATAAGTTAAATAACAACTACGTTGCTTTAACACCTTATTATTACTTGTAGGAAGGTAACTAAATTTATGAAAGGTCTCCTCTCCCATTTGTTCTTGCATATTTGAAAAATCTATTGTGCGAGAATCTAATCTAACTGGAGTTCCCGTTTTCATCCTTCCAGTAGTAAACCCAGCTGAAAAAAGTTTTTCAGTAATACCATAGGAAGCAGGTTCAGACATTCGCCCTCCTTTAATTTGGGTAGAGCCAACATGAATCAAACCGTTTAAAAAAGTTCCGTTCGTTAAGATAACTTTAGAAGCATAAAAACTAACGCCCAATTTAGTCACTACACCTTTTACTGTACCATTTTCAATAATTAAGTCAACTACAAAATCTTGCCAGAAGAAAACTTTAGGTATTGATTCTAAAACCTCTCTCCATCTTTGAGAAAAGATCATACGGTCGCATTGCGATCGAGGACTCCACATGGCTGGACCTTTACTTTTATTTAACATTCGAAATTGAATAGAAGCTGCATCTGTAACCAATGCCATTTGACCTCCTAAAGCATCTATCTCTCTAACTATTTGGCCCTTTGCAATACCACCTACAGCAGGATTACAACTCATTTGAGCCATTTTATTCATATCCATGGTAATGAGGAGAGTGTCAAACCCCATGTTACCAGCAGCTGCGGCAGCTTCACAACCAGCATGACCAGCACCAACAACAATAATATCAAAATTATAACGCATCGAATTATTTTCTAAAAAATTAATCTACAAAGATAATCCCATTTCAAAAGAAATTGTAAAAAGAATAACAATTGAAAGATAAAAACGTTTAAAGCGACTATTTAACATAACGAAACGGCAAGGAATGTAATAAAATATTCAAGCCAAGGTATAAGTTAACAAAAGAGGATGGAAAAAGAATAGAGAGGGGTATAAACCTCATAGTCAATGCTATGCAAAAATAAGTTTGAGCCACTTTTCTTCTTCAAAACGCATTTTTTGAATTTCTTGTTCACTATGATCATCAAAACCTATCAAATGCAAAACGCCATGAACCATCACACGATGAAGTTCATAAAGAAAAGGAACTGAAAAATTATTGGCATTTTCTGTAACTCTTTCAACACTGATAAAAAGATCTCCAGATATACATTTCTTAGAAGAATAATTAAAAGTAATGATGTCTGTAAAATAATCATGTTTTAGATAATCATTATTAAGAGTTAATAAATAATTATCAGAAGTAAAAATGATTGATATTTCTCCTATTTCAAAATCGAAATGATGAATAACTTGAGTTAGCCAATGATCAGCTCTTATTTCATCAATTTTGGGCAAACCAACATCTTCAGTGTAAAAATTAACTTTCACTAACCCACAATAAAAGTTAACCGAACTTCATTTCCCTTTTCATTAAATTGTAAATCGTCCGCTAAATGTTTCATCAAGAAAATTCCTCGACCACTAACTCTTTCAACATTTTCTGGAAGGGTTGGGTCCGGCAAATTATGATAGTTAAAACCAGAACCTTGATCTAATATATTGAATTGGATTTTTTCAGGATTCAAATCGTAATCAATAATAACTTCCTTTTCCTTGTTAGATTTGTTTCCATGCAATATAGCATTATTTACTCCTTCAACTACTGCCAACAAAACTTTACCATACACGTCGGAATTAACTTCATGTTTCTCTACTAAGTCATCAATTAAGTTTTCGACAAGACTAATATTTTTGATGTCCGATTTTATTATCATTCTATTCACAGTAATTTGAATTTAAATGAACTGCCATTCATTAACTACATTATAAGTACTTACATTACTTTATACTTACAAAACCGTAAAGAGTTACCAAAAGTAGAGTATTTATGGTATAATCCATTCCATCGGATTCAATTTTTGATTTTGATGCCAAATTTCAAAATGCAAAATACCATGTGTATCATTGGCTTCTTTAAAAACAGAACCGATAGGATCACCTGAAAAAACTTTGTCCCCTTGTTTAACAGTCACTTTATTGATATTGGCATAAACTGATAAATAATTTCCATGACGAATAATTATGGTCGTATTGTAGCCAGGAATTCCAACAATCCGACTCACTTCTCCGCTGTGAACTACAAAGACTTTATCATCACTAATACACTGTATATCAACACCATTATTCTTAATAGAAACATTTTTTAAAATTGGATGTGCATGTTCCCCAAAAATATTGATCACCACTCCCTTTGTAACAGGCCAAATAAGTTTACCTTTAAATTTGTCAAAATCTGTACCAACAGAACTAGCTTTTGCCTGTTTAATATATTCTAAAATACGATTTTCTAACTTTTTAGCACTCTCTTCCTTCTCCTTCAGCTGATTGCGCAACCACTTCTCTTCTGATTGTAAACTATTAACGAGACGTGTATGTTCATTTTTAGTTAAAGTTAACTTATTATACTCTTGTTGAATATCTTCTAAACGTCTTTCCTTCTGTTCCTTTTTAGACTTTACATGGTTAACAAGGGCTATTAATTTCTGCTGAGATTCAACAATCTGAATTCCTTGATGCTGTCGATATCGTGAATACTCTTTAATCAAACGGTATCTTTGATAACTTTCCGCTAAAGTAGTAGAACTCATATAAAAAGTCAACTCATCAAGAGCATTTCGTCGTTTATAAGTATCTAAAATAAGCCTACTATACTCCTTCTTAATAATATCTAACTCTCTTTCTAAATGATTAATCTTATTATCGCTTTCAGCAATACTTTGTTCAATATCGTTTAATTCAAATTGTAATTGAGCAATAAGAGATTCTCGTACTTTAAGTTCTTGATTGACTAAAGAGACACGTGATAGAGTGTTTTCACGCGTAGCAATTTTAGATTCAAGATTTTTAGATAGCTGTTCAATATCTGCCAAAAGCTTCTCTTGATCAGCTCTAAGAACTGAAATATTTTGGCATAATAAAAAAGCCAAATGAAAAAACAAGATGAAAAAACTAAAAAGAAACTTTTTCATAACTATCTGGTATCGCAGGAGAAAGAGATTGTTTTGAATTTACTTCAAGTTGACTAAAATTAAAATTTATCCTAATTCCTTCGGACAAATGGGAACCATACAATTCAATGCTTTCTGGAAAAATGGTGTTACTATCGAACATCTTTAAGTTGGAATAGGTGACTTTAAAAATTGTTTGATCCTCAGGAATAATAATGGTTGTATTCGAAATTTTATATAAATCTGGAAAAATATTAATAACTTGTTGAGCTTTGTTATTTGTAGTTATCCGTTGATTTAGGTACTTAGACTTTGACTTCAAAGAATAAAAATCGTCAACAATAGAAGCGTTAAATCGAGATTCAACAAAGGGAAGATCATAAGGGTACGTAAAAAATGAATTTGTAATAATATCTTGAAACAAAAAGAAATTCAAATCAAAAAGATACTTTGACTTTAAATAGCTATAATTAGTATAAATAACCTTCTTGTTAATTCTATCAATAATTGAAACTTTACTCGGCTCAAGAACAATTCTAAAAAGTTCAATTCCCATTAAAGGAGTTACAGATAGAACAATAAAAGAATCCTTTAAAATAAATAAATTTCCTCTTAAAGAACGAGACTGTTCTTCAAAATCAAAATCAATTTGAACTCTTTTAAAGAAAAGATTATCAAAAACAATATCCTTTGACAAAATATTTTCAATTAATTCACTTTCATCAATGTCGAACTTTGGGGAACCAGAAAAAATTCTTTCCACAGATTTACAAGAATAACCAAAGAGAAGTAAAATAATAAGAGAACTATAAAAAAGAAAAACTCTATTCATAATATTTTTTTTCTTTTATTTTCTTATCAAGTTGATCACTAACCTCATCATCTTTAAATTCTGAAGCTTTAATCCAATATTCCAAAGCCTTATCAATTTCATCATTCATATAGAGAATATCTCCATAATGTTCGTATAACACACCGCTGGGTTCCTTTTCTAAATCCATCACCTGATCCATAACAAACAATGCATCTAAAAACTTTCCCCTTTTAAAAAGTACCCAAGCGTAAGTATCTAAATAGGTAGGATTTAGGGGTTCAAGTTCCATAACTCTACTAATCATGGATTCAGCCTTAGCGAGCTCATGATTATTGACACTCAAATAATAGGCATAGTTATTAAGAACAACAGCTCGATTTGCATCAAAAGAAAGACTTTTATCAAAACTTTCATAGGCAGAAGCGTACTTATTCATCTTAAAATAGGCATCTCCCAATAAACTGTAAATATCAGCATAGAAGGCATCTCTTAATCCAGTTTGTTCTGAAGCGATAGTTAAAAACGAGATCGCATTTTCATAATCCTTTTCGATAAATGAAGAAAGGCCTCCAAAATAATTAAGAACAGGATCCTTAGGAAATAATTTTATTGCCCGTGGAAAATACTCTTTAAATTTAGTAGAATCTTCTGAAGAATATACTTTTCCTAAAAATTGTTGCCAAACATCTAATTGGTTTTCATTCAAAAGAAGAGAACTCTCTAATGCTCTAATTGAGGCTTCTTTTCCAATTGTTTCTTCACCAAAATATGCATAAAACGTAAAAAGCTCAGCCGAATAAGGATGAATCTTTGTTAAACTTTTAACCAAACTATAGAACTCTTTCTTGGTAAACGGCAAAAAAGTTGAATCTTCTACATAAGGGTATATTTGTGATAATTTAAATTCAACATCTACATTCTCATGATTTAATCCTTCAACAAAATACTTTTTAAAGTTAGATGTTTCTGACTTTACTTTATAAAAATGAGCCATCCTGAAATAAACCATTCCATTCGTAGAGTCTTTCTGAAGTACTTGTTCATAAGCAGTTAGTGCATCTTTAAACTTTTTATGTCGAAAATAAAAATCACCTAAAGAAAGTTTATAATCACTATTCGATGGAAAATCATGAATCAAATCTAAAAAAACATTTTCAGCTTTCTTAAATTTATTCATATCCTCATATATTTCGACCCGATTTTGCGCGATAAAATCTTGATTTCCCTGTAATTTTTCAATTTTATCAAGAGTTTGAAGAGCTTGTGAATAAAGCTTTAATTTTTGTTGAGTAATAACCAGACGAAATAAATAATTAAAATTGGTAGGAAAATTATTTACCAAGAAGTGAGTAGATCGTAAAGCTAAAGTATCCTTTTGTTGATGAATGTAAATATTACTAAGTACATCTATAAAGTATTCGTTAGAAGGGTCTAGTTGAACTGCTTTAAAAAAGAAATCTTCAGCTTGATCCAAATCTTCAGCATTTAGCATTAAACGACCTAACTCACTGTAACATGTTGCACAAGTAGAATCAATTTTAATAGCCTCATGAAAATAAAGAATTGCATTATGGTAATCTTCTAACATCAAAAGACGTTTAGCTTCGAAAAAATAAAATTCAAATTTCCGATTATTTAAATCATCTACTTTACGAATGGTGACTTTCCGACCGTCAGGATAAAGATAAGATTCAAAAGAAGGAATTATCTTCTGCGTTACACAACTACTGAAGATAAACAGCCCAAAAAGAAATACTGTGATACTTTTAAATAGTTTCATAGAAAAAAATTATTGAACACCCGTATGTCCGAAGCCTCCATCACCACGATGACTTTCATCGAGGCTATCTGTCAAAGTCCATTCAAAATGCTCATATTTACTCACAACCATTTGACAGATGCGTTCGCCATTATTAATAACAAAATCAGCATCAGAAAGGTTAATAAGAATAACCTTTATTTCACCCCGGTAGTCTGCATCAATTGTTCCAGGAGAATTAAGCACTGTTATACCATGTTTAAAAGCCAAACCACTACGAGGTCGTATTTGTGCTTCACATCCGTCTGGGAGTTCCAAAAAAAGGCCAGTAGGGATCAAAACACGCGCAAATGATTTAAGAACGATTGGTTCAGGAATAAATGCACGTAGATCTACACCCGCAGATTGTATAGTACCAAATTCAGGTAAAGGATTAGTACTCTTATTTATAATCTTTATTTTAAGCATTTATTACAAACTATTTAAAGGAAAACCTCCTTTGAACAAACAAAAATGAAAAAGAAAATATGACGAAAATTAAAGTTTTAAAAGTATAAGCAAAAAACAGAGAATCAAAACTTAAAGCATGATCAATAAAATAAATTGCAATTGCAATTAACACATAGATGGATATACGAAGCAAAGGATAAGGAACAAAATAAAATTTGCGACCCAGTAAATAAGAGGTGATCATCATAACTAAATAGCCAAACATCATTGCTAAAGAACCTCCTAAAATACCAATGGTAGGTATTAAAATAAAATTTAAAGTCAAAGTTATAACTGTACCAAGTATACCAAAAAATGCGCCATAAATAGTTTTATCAGTCAATTTATACCAAAGTGAAAGATTAAAATAGATACCATAAAAAAGTTGACCTAACAAAACGGTAGGAATAATTATATTACCCTTCAAATATTCTGGAGTTAGCAAAATATTGATAACATCCATGAATAGAGTTACTCCTAAAAAAATAAAAAGTCCAAAAAACACAAAATAATCCATGACCTTTGCGTAAGAAAGAACTCCTTTACCTTGATTATTAAAGAAGAAAGGTTCAAAAGCAAAACGAAAAGATTGTGTAAAGAGACTCATTAAAACACCAATTTTGAAGTTAGCACCATAAATAGCTAAAGCCTCTAATCCATTGTTTTTAATTAACTTAGGCATTAAAATTTTATCACTATTCTGTGTAATCATACCTGTAATTCCCACCAAAAGAACAGGCCATGAATAAACCAATAACTTTTTACATAAAGAGAAATCAAAAGATCCTTTAACCTTGAAATCATTAATAAAGAAGAAAAGAATAGCGGCACTGGAAATAAGATTACTAAAAAGCACATAAAATACACCATTACCCAATAAATAAAGTTGTGTAAAATAAGAATTAATGTAACCTATTTTAATAGCCCAAGGAAAGAAAAGTAAGAAAAATAGATTGAAGAAAATATTTAAAAAGATACTGATGAGTTTTATAACACCAAAGCGAATAGCTCGATTTTGAAGACGCAAATTGGCAAAAGGAATAGATAAAAAAGCATCAAAACCAACAATCGCTCCCATTAAAACAACGGCTTCTTGAAATGAACCATCATAAAAATAAAGACTAATAGAAGTAGAAAAAAAAGTGGTAATAACAATTAAAAGAAGACTGGTAAAAAACAACATGGTTGTAGTTGTTTTAAAAACGGAAGAAGCATTACTTTGGCGATAGAAACGGAAATAACCTGTTTCTAAACCATAAGTAAAAATAACTTGAAGGAGAGAAATAACACCATATATATTAACAATTGCACCATATTCAAGAGTAGTAAGTGTGCGAATATAAAATGGCATTAACAACCAGTTTAAAAGCCTTCCAACCATTGTTGAAGCGCCATAAACAATAGTTTGACTGGCTAAACTCTTTACATTTGAAGACATATAAAATTAAAAAAGAGTGTTTTGATGTTCGCCAGGTGTTTTACCAAAATGAGTATAAGCCAATTTGGTAACCATTCGTCCTCTTGGAGTACGCTTTATAAATCCTTCTTTAATCAAAAATGGTTCATAAACCTCTTCTATAGTTCCACTATCGTCACCAACTGCAGTAGCAATAGTAGTAAGCCCTACTGGGCCACCTTCAAATTTATCAATGATGGTCAATAAAATTTTACGATCCATATCATCCAAACCATGCTCATCAATATTTAAAGCATTAAGTGAATACTTAGTAATTTCCAAATTAATATGACCCGTCCCTTTTACCATAGCAAAATCACGAACTCGCCTTAAAAGTGAATTGGCGATTCTTGGAGTTCCGCGGCTTCGTCTGGCAATTTCATGAGCTGCATCCGAATCTATATTTGATTTTAATATCATAGAAGAGCGCATAACAATTCCTAAAAGAACATCAATATCATAATATTCTAAATGCGAATTAATACCAAATCTAGCACGTAATGGACTAGTTAACAATCCACTTCTGGTGGTAGCACCAATTAAGGTAAAAGGATTTAATTCTATTTGAATTGATCTTGCTCCTGGTCCTTTATCTATAATTATATCAATTCGAAAATCTTCCATTGCCGAGTAAAGATACTCTTCAACTATTGGTGAAAGTCTATGGATTTCATCAATAAATAAAACATCATTAGGTTCAAGACTGGTAAGTATTCCAGCTAAATCACCAGGCTTATCTAAAACAGGACCACTTGTGAGTTTAAAACCTACATGAAGTTCATTGGCTATGATGTTAGAAAGAGTTGTTTTTCCTAAACCTGGAGGGCCATGTAAGAGCACATGATCTAAAGCTTCCTCACGCATAGCCGCAGCTTGAACAAAGATTTTAAGATTTTCTACTATACTACTTTGACCTTTAAAATCATTAAAGGAGAGTGGTCTTAAACGCTGTTCTAAATCAATATCACCATCATGAGAAACATTTGGATTGTGAAAATCTATATCCATGCTGCTAATTGTAAAATATCTTGCAAATTTAGTTAATCCAAATCAATTTCTAAGATTTTCAATATAGCAAGAAAAACATCTACATCAAATGGCTTGGACATAAACTCATCCATTCCTATAGCCAAACATTTTTCTCTATCTGCATCAAATGTATTGGCAGTTAGACCAATGATAGGTGTATGCTGATTTAAAGTTTCTTCGAATAATCTAATTTCTTGTGTGGCCTCCAATCCATCCATTACAGGCATCATTAGATCCATCAAAATTATATTATACCTATTTTCCTTAACTTTTTCTATTGCTTCAGCTCCATTATTAGCCACATCAATTTTAAAACCAAATTTAGTGAGATTAAGAAAAATAAGTTTCTGATTCAAAATATTATCTTCTACCAAAAGTAATTTTAACCCTTTCATAATATATTATTGGATGAACAGAATGAGGATAAGAAAGCAAAATATAAAATCATCTGTTCAAAAAATAATAATAAGAAGGATAATTTATGAACCTCTTAAAAATGAGGATGAAAAATACTAATATGAGTATTAAAAAAAATCATAAATTCATCTCGGCGGAAATTTTTAGCATACGCTCTATAGGTTTAATAGCTTTTAAACGTACGGATTCTTCCACATGTACTTCAGGAAATTCATATTTTAAAGCCAAATAGACCTTTTTAAGAGTATTCAATTTCATAAATTCACAGTCATTACATGCACACGTAGAATCATTAGGAGGTGCTGGAATAAAAACTTTATTTGGTGATTTTTTTTGCATCTCATGTAAAATTCCAGCTTCAGTTGCAACAATAAAAGTTGTTTTTTTGCTTTGAACTGTATGCTTTAAAAGTGCAGATGTACTACCCACAAAATCTGAAATAATCAGCAAAGGCTTTTTACATTCGGGATGAGCAATGATTTCAGCATCAGGATGCTCATTTTTTAAATCTAAAATTTTTTCAATTGAAAATTTTTCATGAACATGACATGCTCCATCCCAAAGAACCATTTTTCGACCACTTAATCCTTCTAAATAATTACCTAAATTTTTATCAGGGCCAAACAAAATAGGTTGATCCTTAGGGATACTATCAATAATAGCTACTGCATTGGTACTGGTAACTACAACATCAGAAAGTGCCTTAACTGCAGCAGAAGTATTCACATAAGTTACTACTTGATGATTAGGATGTGCTTTAACAAAATCTTCAAATTTATCTGCGGGAGCACTATCTGCAAGAGAACAACCTGCATTCAAATCAGGAATTAAAACTTTTTTATCAGGAGATAAAATTTTAGCTGTTTCTCCCATAAAAAAGACACCTGCTAAAAGAATAATATCTGCATCTGTTTTAGCAGCATGCTGTGCTAATGCTAAACTATCTCCAACAACATCTGCAATATCCTGAATCTCTTTTTCTTGATAATAATGAGCCATTATTATCGCATTTTTCTCTTGCTTGAGTTTATTAATTTCAGCAACTAAATCTATATCTTTTGAAATGTGTTGAATGGCATATCCTGCTTTTATCCACTCACTATTATTATTCATATTACTATATTTAAAAATTAATAATAATGATAATACCCTGTTGGTATTGTTGACAATATTTTGACAAATCTATTGACTTTATTCGAAATTAAAATTCATTAAAAACTTATTAACATTGATTATACTATTTAAAGCTCTAATATATAGGTTTTTATACACTAATAAGAGAAGTTGTTAAGAAAATAGAAAGTTAATAAGTTCTATTCTTTTACTCTATAAAATGTTAGTGAAAGTAGTGCATAACTTTTAAAAATTGGATGTAATAAAATTTTAAAAAGTGAAAAGTGTTTTACGTTGTTTTTATTTATTGAAAAGTCAAGCTTTAAAATAAATTATTTATGCGCAAGTTTGTACAAGTTATTAACAAAGTTACAAACACTTTGTTTATTGTTGTTTTGATAGTGAATTTATTAAATTAGTATCTTTGTTGGTATTTATAAATAACATAGGTGTATACCACAATTGATATATTTAAGAGGTAATTGGAAACTTACAATTCTTATTGTTTTAATAACAAATACAGATAAAAATGAAATGGACAAAAGTTGCAATTGGATGCGATCATGCAGGGTATGAATTGAAAGAAATTTTAAAAAAATATATTCAAGAAAAGCATATTGAAGTGGAGGATTTTGGTACTCATTCTTCGGAGAGTGTTGATTATCCAGATTATGCTCATCCTCTTGCAAATTCTGTAGAAAGTGGTAAAAATCAAATTGGTTTTACCATTTGTGGAAGTGGAAATGGTATTAATATGACTATAAATAAGCATCAAGGAATTAGAGGAGCTCTTTGTTGGATTCCTGAAATTTCAAGATTGGCAAGAGCCCATAACGATGCTAATATATGCAGTTTACCAGGTCGCTTTGTTACTGAAAAAGAGGCCAAGGAAATAGTTGATCTATTTTTAATTACAGAGTTTGAAGGGGGAAGACATAAAAAAAGAATAAATAAAATAAGTTGTAAATAATAGAACTAACCTAAAAAGAAAAATGACACTTAAAAATCATAAAAATTTTTTAGAAGATTCTAAAAGTGTCGCATTTGATTTAAGTCATCGATCTACGCTTAAGTTTAATATTTCAAAATATAACGTTGCTGTAAAAAAGGGAGAGAGTAGATATATCAATCTTGAATTTGCAAAAGAAAGAGCAAGTAAAGTTAAAAGAGATGTTGTTGCTAATTTGTCTTATTATCTTCAGCAATATGAAACTTCAGCGACTAAAAATGGTGTTGAAGTTTTATGGGCAGTTGATTCAAATGAAGCTATAAAGCATATAGAACAAATTATAAAATCAACTAGGGCGAAAAAAATAGTTAAGAGTAAATCAATGACTTCAGAAGAGATAAATTTTAATGAAGTTTTTGAAAAGTTGGATGTAATTTGCCAAGAAACAGATTTAGGTGAATTCATTGTTCAAAAGTCTGGAGAAAAGCCTTATCATATTGTTACTCCAGCTATGCATAAATCACGTGCAGATGTAGCAAAACTCTTTAACTCACTCTATGATACTTCGCTTGAGGCAACCGCTTCAGAAATGACATCTTATGTAAAAAATATTTTACGTAATGATTTTGAAACGGCTGATATAGGATTTACTGGTGCTAATTTTTTAATGGCTAAGGAAGGAGCAGTGGCACTTACAGAAAATGAAGGAAATGGTTTATTTACTGTATCTTATCCAAAAGTTCATATTGTTTTGGCAGGTATTGAAAAGTTGTTGCCTTCATTGGATTACTTAGATCTCTTTTGGCCTTTGTTGGCTCATCATGGTACTGGACAACAAGTAACAGTTTATAATTCTCTTATTTTCGGGCCGAAGAAGAAGGGTGAGCACGATGGTCCAGATCGGATGATTGTTATTTTGATGGATAATGGACGAACTAAACTATATTCCAAACCAGCACAATCTGAAGCCCTTTCATGTATCAGATGTGGTGCATGTTTAAATGCTTGTCCTATTTATAAAAATATTGGCGGTCATGCATATAATTCTGTTTATAGTGGACCTATTGGTGCAGTAATTGTTCCTCATTTAAAAGATTTTGACGAGTACAAACATTTAAGTTTTGCCAGTTCATTATGCGGAAAATGTTATGAAGTTTGCCCTGTAAAGATTGATTTACCGCAACTTTTACTTTTGAATAGGAAAGAAGCTGTGGAAAGTGGAAATCAGCCAATAAGTGAAAAGCTTCTTATGATTTCTGCATATAAAGTTTTAAATTCTCCATTTTTAATGGATTTTTCACATTATCGAATTAAAAATATGTTTATGAAATATATGGGAAAAAGTTACTTTGGGTCACTCAGAATGGCACCAACAATGACCCATAATTCATTTAGAAAACAGTGGAAAAATAGATATAAAAATTAATTTGCTATGCTCTCTAATACCTGTAAGTACGCCTTAAGATCCATAATTTATATTGGGATCAAATCTACGCCTGAAAAACTTATTAATGTTAAGACTATTGCTGCTGATTTAAAAGTTCCCATGCAATTTTTAAGCAAAATTCTGCAGGTGTATGTTCGAAAAGGTATATTATTTAGCGGAAAAGGGCCATCAGGGGGCTTTCGCTTTAATATGGATCCTTATGAAGTAAGTTTATATGATATTGTTCGGATTATTGATGGAGACGATATTTTTGACTCTTGCATAGTGGGTACTCGGCCTTGTAGTAGTATTGATGAAGAGCAAAAAAAATGCCCAGTTCATGATGAGTATAGTATAATTCGTAAAGAGATTACTTCTTTTTTTAAAAAAGAGACGATAGGTAATATTGTTGATAATTTTGAGAGCAGAGAAAAACTCTTTTTACAACTTTAAATGATTTTTTGTAAGATGATATAATAAGTATCCAAATATTGCGCCAACACCGTTGGATAAAAAATCATAAAGATCACAACTTCTATTGGAAACCATGGGTTGAATAATTTCTATTACACCCCCCATAATTATCAGGAATACCAGAAACAACCAATTGGGTATTTTATGAGTTTTAATATTTTGGTATTTCTTCATATTTCGTTCCAGATACAGGACATACGATAGAGACATATACATGATGACATGTATCATCTTGTCTAGATGTTTTAAACCAAAAATACCTTGAGAAGGGAGCTTCGAATCATTAACCAAACTAATAATTGTGACTATGATTGCTACAACAATTGTAAATTTGTATTGACGAATATGTGAGTAGATATATGAAATCATATTTGTGTTTTTAAAATGCAAAACTACTCTTTTATTATGAAAGTTTAGAATAAACTAATAAAGAAGAAAATTGTTGATTATTATGTGGTAAATTGTTGATAAGTCTTGATTTTTTGTTGATAAGCTGTTAATAAAACACATAACACCTTGTTTTTGAATTGTTTCACGTGAAACAATAATTTTTTTTTCTGTTTTACAGGAGAAGGTTAATTTTTTAATATGGCAGGAATCTATATACATGTTCCCTTTTGTTTTACTCGCTGTGGATATTGTGATTTTTATAAAACAACGAAGTTAGATCAGATGGATCCCTATTTTGAGTCGTTAAAAAATGAGATTTCTATTCGCTCTTCTGATTTTTCTATGACTGTGGATTCGGTTTATTTGGGAGGAGGAACGCCTTCATTGTTGAGCAGAGATAGAATAGGAGAGTTGTATAATTGGCTGCATGAACATTTTAATTTTTCTTCTTCTGTAGAGTGGACTATCGAGGTGAATCCCGACGATATAACTCCGCTTTATCTTAACTCCTTACTTGAAACAGGCTTTAATAGGCTAAGTATAGGCATCCAGAGTTTTAACGACGAAGATTTACGTCAAATGGGTAGGCGACATAATGCAAAACAAGCTATGGAAGCAATTAAAGCAGCTCAATCAGCGGGATTTAAAAATATTAGCATTGATCTTATCTACGGATTGCCTTGGAGTAACGAAGATATGTTCGCAAAAAACCTAAAAATAATGCAATATCTTTCGGTGCAACATCTTTCAGCCTATCATCTTATTTTTGAAGCAGGAACACAATTTCATACGCTCTTAAAAAAGGGAATTTATAAAGAGGTGGAAGATGAAAGTAGCTTAAATCAATATTACATGTTGCGTAAGGCAGCGAAGACAGCTGGATTTACCCATTATGAATTGTCAAACTTCTGTCAACCTAATTTTGAATCTAAACACAACTCTTCTTATTGGAGTGGAGAGCCTTATATTGGATTTGGACCTGGAAGTCACTCATTTTACAACAACATTAGAAGTTGGAACAAAGGGAATTTGGGTCTTTACAATGCTCAAAAATATGAGTTGATTTATGAAAAAGAAGAACTTACTTCTAAGGATGCATACAATGAGCTAATCATGTTGGGGTTGCGAACCTCTAAAGGAGTAGATTTATCCAAAGTCCGAACAGAATTCACTCATTATTATGATCAGCTTTTAGCAGAATCAGAAAGAAGAATAGCACAAAATCATTTGATTATTGAAAATGGTTTTTTAAAATGCACACCTGAAGGGTGGTTTTTGTCTGATGCAATCATTCAGGAGTTATTTTTAATAAATTGATAGTCATGCATAAATGGATACTAATTTTTTCATTTTTCATTTTGAGTTTTGTGAAAGGGATTGATCCTCATGATTTCTATCTTTCTATTATAGAGCTTGATGAAGTAATTATTTTGGATGTTCGTTTGTGGGAAGATTATGCTTCTGATAGAATAATTAATTCGATTTGGGCAGGAGAAATGTCGGAGTTGGAGAAAGTGGTTGAAAATATTGATAAAAACAGATCCATATTTTTGTATTGCGACTATGATGATCGAAGCAGTGTTGTATCAAAAATTTTAAAGAAAAAGGGATTTAAAAGAATTTTTAAGTTGGAGGGTGGATTGATGGATTGGAAAAACATGGGATTTCCTGTTGATACTATTACCTTTGCTGATTCTTTAAAATATAATGCTGTTTACGATGAATGATAAGACACCGCTTACCATAACCTGGATATCAATATTTTTAAATGTCTTGTTGGCTGGATTAAAATTTTGGGCTGGAATTGTATCAAATTCTATTGCCATTTTGGCCGATGCATGGCATACTTTATCAGACTCAATTTCCTCATTGGCTGTTTTTTTTGGTCTTAAATTTTCAGCCCAGCCTGCAGATAAAGAGCATCCATATGGGCATGGACGAGCAGAACTTATTGCATCACTTGTTGTAGGGGTGTTGTTGGCAGTTATAGGATTTTCTTTTTTGGTGGAATCAATAATTAAATTTCAATCCCGTACATCTGTTCATTATGGATCTTTGGCTATTTGGGTTACTGTGATTTCTGTTATAGTTAAAGAGGTTATGGCCAGTTATACTATATTTGTAGGGAAGAAATTTAATTACAACTCTATGAAAGCTGATGGATGGCATCATCGTTCTGACGCAATTAGTAGTTTGGTCATTTTGATTGGTATTTTATTGGGGAACTCCTTCTGGTGGATGGATAGCGTGTTGGGCTTTTTAGTCTCTTTGGCCATCTTTTATACGACCTATAGAATTATGAAGGATTCTATCAGTATCTTGATAGGAGAGGGATTGGAACCTGAATTAGAAGCAGAAATTATAGCTTATGGCGAAGGTCTGGCTGGTACATTGGACTTAAGACCACATCATTTTATGATACATCGTTATGGAAATCATACCGAATTGACATTCCATATCAGGCTACCTGGACATTTCAGTCTTTCTCAGGCTCATGAAATAGCCAGTAGGTATGAAAATGTTTTGGAGAAATCATTAAAAATATCTGTAACCATCCACGTGGATGATAACGGATGAAATCGATTAGAAGACCTCTATTAATCCTTCATGATTGCCTGTGATGCACTCTCCACCATTAGGTTTTACCACAAAAGTATTTTCAATTCCCATTAATCCTATTCCAGCAACTCCTTTTTTGGGTTCAACTGCAAACACCATATTCTCTTCCAAAGGTTCATCGAATCCTTTTGCCAAAACGGGTAATTCATCCACGGTAAGACCAATGGCATGCCCCAAAAATTTAGACTGCCGATTACCAAAACCCATAAAATTTTGTAAGAACTCTGAATTTAATCCATTAATAATGGTTTCATAAATCTCAGAAGGGCGATTACCTGGTCTTAGAAGTTCTGCAATCTGATATTGAAGAGATACACACTCTTTATGAGTTTCAATCGCTTTTAGAGGGATTTTTGCGCCAAATTGATAACTAAGGGTTTTGTCGGTATGATATCCATTTACTGCCAATCCCATATCCACGAAAACAAGTTCTCCCTTTTTTAGAAATCTTTCACGACTTCCAATCCCAGGCATAGCCGCACTCATTCCATAATGCCCACCTGGACCATTAAAATTGCTGGGGTAGAGAGAGCTCTCTCCAAAGCCCAACTGAGCAATTGCCATTTCTGTGTCGAACATATTAAATCGAGCTATACCCATATGTCCTGCTTTCAACATAGTATTGTATAATTCAGCGGCTAAATCAACTTCGCTCATGCCTTCGTGAAGCATTTTTGGAACATCCTCTTCAAGTATTCTTTGATGGATTGTACCTGCTTTTCTCATAAAACTAAGTTTCCATTTGCTTTTAACCGCTCGAACCATGGCCAGTTCATAGTCCAATGATTGATAATTGGAGACAGGGAAATATTTTTGAAACCTTTTGAACATTGCCAAAGGAACAAACTCTGTTTCTAGGAAAATGAACTTTGGAAAAACTGTATAGGATGATGCAGCATCTCTATAACTATTCATGGGACGAATATCTTCAAATACGGATTCATTTCGAGTGCGTTCAAAACTTCTGCGAACCCATAAAATTTCCTTTTCCGCTCGTTGAATAATAAGCATTCCATCTGGCATGGAACCCGTAAAATAAAGTAGATTTATCTTGCTAAAAACAACCACCATTTCCCATTCTGGATGCTGTTTATTCATCCTATCTCGAAAACGAGTCATCCTTGATTTTAGCTCTAATTTTGGTACTTGACTATTCATGAGTGTGGTTTGCTTTTATATATGGCACATTAAATATTTATTTTTCTTTAGCTTCAATACATCAAAGAGCAATAAAGACGAAGTAATTAAACCTCGTCTTTATTGTAAAAAATTTAATAAATGAAAATATTTATCCCATTCCTTTGAGTTTTTGAATCTCTTTGTGATGTTGTATAACTAATTGCTCTTGTCTTATCCGAACTTCTTGTCGGTACTCTTCAAATTCGTGCTTGAGTAGGTCGTGTTCATTTTTATTTCTTTTAATTGCCATGTTCTCTTTTTTGAATAATAGAAGAGCACCACTTGTAATGACCAATAAGGCAATAAAAATAAAACCAATTAAAGTAAGAAAGAACCCTTTGCTCATTTCCATATTAAAGATGTTAAAACTATTTTTTGCTGCTTCCGTCTCAGATAGTGCTTTTTGGGTTGAAGTCAATTCTGTCATGGAGTTTTGAAGTTCAACATCTTTTTTTGTTAAAGAATTTTGAAGTTCAGCAATTTCCTCATTTTTCATTTTTAACGTATCCAGCGCATTTTTTTTAAGTAGTTTAAACCACGGATCTGGAATCATTGTATAATTTTCCCAACGTGAGGATTTTTCCTGAACATATTCAAATTGATCGATTATGGAACCACCATCGATATAGGCTTTTTGTCCAAACATATTGCCGGTAAGAGCCAGCAGTATAAGAGTGGTGATAAAACATTTTTGCATCATTATTTTTATGTTTAGCTATTTATTTAGTAACGATAAAGATAGTTACTTTAGTGTGTTATTGAAAATGTGATTTTAATAAATTTTTACTGGTGAATCATGTTTATTGTCATAATTTGGATTGTTTTTGCGAAGAAACGGGATGAGTTATTTGCTTTTTAATCCTTTATGAATAATTTTTGTTTTCTTATTTGTAAATATTTTTATCAAAAACTGTTTCTTATTTAAAAACAGTAATGTAACTTGCACTGTTAATAATAGTTAGTTAAGAAGAAAATGGATAATTATAAAATAAAATATTAGCTTTCAACTTTTACGAGCTAAACTTGTTTCTTTCAATAACATATAAACATATACCTTAATGACAAACCAAAAAATGAACTTATGAAACAGATCTTACTATGTATGCTGGTATTAGCTATTGGAATGACTTCCTGCAACAAGAAAAAAGAGGCTGAACGTATTCCCGTTGTTAATGAAGTGATTGAACCTGTTGTAATAGATACAATTGCTGAAAATATTGAAGAAGAGGTGATGGAACAGCCTATCTATTCAGAACCTGCGAAGCCCAATAAATACTTTTTAATAAGTGGTAGTTTTATTGAGCCTTCCAATGCTCAGAAATACCATAAAGAATTAATTAATCAAGGTTTTTCTTCAGAAATTATTGAGAGACCAGGGGGACCCAATGGAGAGTTCTATAAAGTCTCTTATATGGGATTTAGTAGCTGGAACAAAGCGGTAGAAGCTCTTAGAAGCGAACGACAAATACCTGGGAAAGATAGTGTTTGGCTTCTTGTTAAGAACTGAATAATTCTATTGTTCTTTAAACTTCTATATTACTCTTTTACTACAAGTAACTGAGTTATATCTTTGTGCTTTTCTACAAACAGCGTTTGAAAATTCATTTCTGATGCTGCTTCTATATTTTCTATAGCATCATCTATGAATAAAGTTTCAGTTGGATCAATTGAATTTTCTTCGAGTATTATGTTAAAAGCCTCTTTGGTAGGTTTTCTGGATCCTATTTCGTGTGAGTAGTAAACTTTTTCAAACAACTCAGAAAGAGCAGAGTACCCAGGAACCATAGTGTTGAATCGATTTACATGCAATTCGTTAGTGTTGCTTAAAACAAAAAGACGATTTTCCTTTTTTAACTTTTCCAATAGTTTTATCCGGTTAACTGGGATTTGAAGCAACATCGCATTCCAGGCTTCTATTATTTGAGATTCTTCAACCTTCTTTCTTGCCATATTTTTGATTGCTTGAACAAACTCTGCTGAGTTTAGCTTTCCTGTTTCGTATTGTTTGAAGATCATATGATTTAATACTTTATCACCCTTCAATTCATCTTCCAAACCTAGGATAAAAATCATCTGTTGCGCCGTTTTGTTCACATCAATATCGATAATTACACCTCCTAAATCGAACAATAAATTTTTTACTTTTTTTTTCTCCTTCATTTTATTGCAATATTAAATTTTGATAATCCACTTTTCTTTGTATTTTTGCAGTCGCTTAAAACAAAGTGTTTTTGTTTTATAATAGGGCCTATAGCTCAGTTGGTTAGTAGCACCTGACTCATAATCAGGGGGTCCCTGGTTCAAATCCAGGTGGGCCCACCCCTTTAAATAAGCCACTTACAGAAGTTTTTTCTGTGAGTGGCTTATTTTGTTTCCTACACAATTTCCTACACATTTCGTATTTTTGAACCTAATTTATAAATATCATAAATATTTTTAACATGAAAAATTCACAACATTCAATTATGCTTGCGTATCCACCCGAGCAAATCCGTCTATAATTCCATAATTCTCGCAGCTATCTTTG
>CAZJDS010000008.1:0-8795 GCA_964544795.1 uncultured Alkaliflexus sp.
AACCCCTGTTTCCAGGATGAAAACCTGGCGTCCTAACCCCTAGACGAAGGGACCGAAATAAGTGAAATTATGCTAATCCGTTAATATGAATCGCAAGATTAGACTTTAAGTTGGAAGCCTTGTTCTTATGAATAATATTCTTTTTAGCCAATTTGTCGATCATCGAAACTACTTTCGGATAAAGTGTTGTTGCAGCTTCTTTATCAGTCATATTACGTAAAGCTTTAATAGAATTACGTGTGGTTTTGGCGTAATATTTATTATTTGTATTACGTGTGGCTGTTTGTCTTACTCTTTTTTTTGCTGATTGAAGATTTGCCATGTTTTTAAATATAAAGTTCTTAATTTACTATTGTAGTCCCTAGGGGAATCGAACCCCTGTTTCCAGGATGAAAACCTGGCGTCCTAACCCCTAGACGAAGGGACCTTGTTCTTTTCGCATTGAATTCTATTTTCAATTGCGGATGCAAAGATATATCATTTTTCACTTTTTCCAAATATCTACTTCAAAAAAGGATAAAATAGTACTCTCAAACTTTTTTGATATTTTATCCAATTGAAAGTTAGATTGTAAAAGCGCTCAATTTATAGGGTTGTGGTGATCGATTTTTGTTTAGATGATAAACTATCTAACAATGACGTCAATTTATAAAGCTCCTGAAAAATTAATTAATTTTCTTAGTCCAGATATAGCCAAATAGTTATGCTCGAACATCCTTTTATTTTAAACGATATCCATTCTTCTAAAAAGAAGAGAGTTTTTTACAATGCAACTCAAGTTTTTCTTGTATATGTGTCTGAATATCTTGTAAATATTGGTTTAATTAAAGTATTGAAACAACATCTTTAATCCATATATATTTGTACAAACAGCGCATTATTTTCATTTCTTTCTTTTAAATCCCATATTTTATATTTTAAAATTTAACTTTGCCCTTAAGTTAGCCAAATTGTTTAGGGGTTAGCTAATTGTGTATTAGACGTAGAAAATAGATTAATAGTTAAAAGATGAACGATAAGATTTTAGTGCATCCAGTCGAGAAAGTGGCTGCTCGTATATATGATAATAAGGTAGAGGGTTCAATGTTTGTTGCCCAGAATATAGCATCAGTGATAAGGAGTAATAATGAAGAGAATAAGCATACAGTGCTTGGGCTTGCTACAGGTAATTCTCCACTATTGGTTTATAAGGAGCTAATAAGATACCATCGTGAGGAGGGATTGAGTTTTAAAAATGTACTTACCTTTAATTTGGATGAATATTACCCTATGGGTAAGAAAGATGATCATAGCTATAACTATTTTATTTTTGAAAATTTTCTTTCGCAAATTGATGTCAGGCCTGAAAATGTGCATATTCCTGATGGTGAATTACCCTTAAATGAAGTGGATAGATACTGCAAGGATTACGATGACAAGATTGAATCATTAGGAGGATTGGATGTGCAAATCTTGGGTATTGGTCGCTCTGGCCATATTGGATTCAATGAGCCTGGTTCTAAGATTACAGATGGTACGCGCTTGTTGGAATTAGATAGTGTAACGATTTCAGATGCAAGTGAAGGGTTTGGTGGTGTTTCTAATGTCCCTACCAAAGCTATAACTATGGGGGTGAAAACTATTCTTCAAGCGAAGAAGATTTTTTTGGTGGCATGGGGAACAGAAAAGGCAGAGGTTATTCAAAAAGCCATAGAAGGTGCTATTTCATCTGAAGTGTCTGCCAGCTTTCTTCAAAATCATGACGATACATTATTTGTGTTAGATCCTGCTGCTGCATCGCGATTAGCTCGTTTTGCAAAACCTTAATTGTAGTCTGTTTTTTAAATAACCCCAAGATTCATTTTCGTTGCTGGACTTATTAACTAACCCAAAAGTCGAATAAAGTGGAGAATAAAACTTTAAAAAAGAACGTTGTATCACCAGCTTACTTTTTCCCATTGGTGATTTTGGGGATCATGTTTTTTTCCATTGGATTTGCTTTAGGTATTAATAGTTATCTGATTCCATTGCTTAAGCAGTCATTGGATATTTCTTCAGCTGAATCTTATTTGGTTTTAACTGCCACTTTTTCAGCTTTTCTTATTTTTGGTTATCCCGCCGCCCTTGTTATAGGTAAAATTGGCTATAAAAAGACGATGGCACTTTCTTTTCTGATGTTTGCAGCGGGATTTTATCTATTTATACCTTCTGCACAAATGGAGAGTCTTCCCCTTTTCTTATTGGCATCCTTCATTAGTGGCATGGGGAACACCTTTTTGCAGGTGTCTGTGAATCCTTATGTGACCATTTTGGGTCCCATAGAAAGTGCTGCCAAAAGAATGAGCATTATGGGCATTGCCAATAAGTTATCATGGCCTATTGCGCCTGTGTTCTTAGCCTTGGTAATTGGCAAGAGTGTGAATGAAGTACAATTGGTTGATATTCAATTACCATTCTTGATTATTATTGGTGTTTTCCTGCTTTTGGGGGTAATGGCTTTCTTCGCCCCATTGCCTGAGGTTAAGGCAGTTGGTGAAGAAGAGGAGAGCTGGAACGAATGTTCTTATGCTGCAAGCAAAACATCTATATGGCAATTTCCTCATCTATTGTTAGGCGTATTGGCACTTTTCTTATACGTAGGTGCTGAAACTATTTCATTAGTGACATTGGTCGATTATGCTGAGAGCATTAATTTACCCAATCCAGAATCTTATGCTTTGATTACACCCATAGGAATGGTTGTGGGGTATTTGGTTGGCATTCTTCTTATACCAAAATACCTCAGTCAATCAAATGCCTTGTTAATAGTTTCAATCACAGCAATTATTGGATCATTACTTGTCGTTTTAACACCGATGGCTATCTCTATATATTTTATTGGTTTTATAGCTTTAGGATGTTCTTTAATGTGGCCAGCCATTTGGCCCTTAGCAATGACCGATTTGGGGAAGTTTACGAAAGTTGGGAGCTCATTAATGGTGGTTGCCATTGTAGGTGGTGCTCTGATTCCAGCTCTCTATGGCTTTATCAAAGATTGGTCAGATGCACAAAATGCTTATTGGTTGACACTCCCTATTTTTGTCTTTATTCTTTACTACGCTTTAAGAGGACATAAGATCAGAAGCTGATTTTGCAAAGTTTTTTTATTTTACAAGACGTCTCAATTTAATAATTCCTTCAGAATCCATTTGTTTAAATATTTTTTTGTTTCTTTGTAGGTATAAATTTAAGTGGAGGGATTTGGCCGATTGCAACCACTCAAAAAAAATGCTAAAGCGCAGCTTTTAGCTTTTCTTCTACCAAATTTTCCCCTCTTTTTTGTTTAACTAAGTGCAGCACTTCTGTGTTTTGCACAATTAATAGTGCACCATTATGGGATATTTATTTACTTCGGAGTCCGTTTCTGAGGGACATCCAGATAAAGTAGCCGATCAGATTTCAGATGCGGTTTTAGATGAACTACTTCGCTTAGATTCTAATTCGCGTGTGGCATGTGAAACTTTAGTAACTACAGGCTTGGTAGTTGTGAGCGGTGAAATAAAAACATTGGGTTATGTCGATGTTCAGAAGGTTGCCCGTGGAGTTATTGAGCGCATCGGCTACACCAAGTCTGAATATATGTTCGATTCAGGTTCTTGCGGCGTTATTTCTGCCCTACACGATCAGTCTGAAGATATAAACAGAGGGGTAGATCGCGAAAGCGAAGAGACTCAAGGTGCTGGTGATCAGGGCATGATGTTTGGGTATGCTTGTCGTGACACCGATGAGTATATGCCATTACCCTTGCAGCTGTCGCACTTACTGTTGATTGAACTGGCAGCCATTCGCCGCGAAGGAGTTGAAATGACCTATTTACGCCCTGACTCTAAGTCGCAGGTGACTATGGAGTATGACGAAAAGAATCGTCCTACAAAAGTACATACCATAGTTGTATCCACGCAACACGATCCTTTTGATGAAGAGAAAGCGATGTTGGCTAAAATTAAAGAAGATGTTCAGAAAATATTGATTCCACGAGTGGTAAAAAAACTCCATTCAAATGTGGCTGGACTTTTTGAAGACTATATTTTACATGTTAATCCTACTGGAAAGTTTGTAATAGGTGGGCCACATGGTGATACAGGCTTAACTGGTCGCAAAATTATTGTAGATACCTATGGAGGGAAAGGAGCGCATGGTGGCGGTGCTTTCTCAGGAAAAGATTGCTCTAAGGTAGATCGTTCTGCAGCTTATGCAGCACGCCATATTGCAAAAAACATGGTGGCAGCGGGTGTGGCCGATGAAGTGTTGGTGCAACTGGCTTATGCTATTGGCGTAGCCGAACCTGTAGGAGTATATGTTGATACTTATGGAACTTCAAAGGTAAAAGTTAGCGATGGGCAAATTGCTGAGCGCATCCAAAAACTATTTGATTTACGTCCAGGCATGATTATCCGTCGATTGGGACTCAAAAACCCAATCTTCCTTCCCACAGCAGCCTACGGTCACATGGGGCGCCAGCCATATAAGGAGTTGGTGAAGGTGATAGAAAATGGTGCTGAAATTGAAAAAGAAGTAGAGTTTTTTACATGGGAAAAACTGGATTATGTAGATAAGATTAAAAAAGAGTTTGGTCTATAAGTACAATCAGTAGATTATAAAGAATAACGGGCCAGCATTTAATTGATGCTGGCCCGTCTCTTTTTATTTACAACTCTTTTACTTTTGTGGTTTCTCTCACTTAATTTTAATTGAGGTCTCAGCCGACTTTAGCCAAGGCGAAGTAAATCGAATTCTAATATCATCTACTTTCTCACCAGATGGTTTAATAAAGGCAATGATGCGACCATGGTAAACCCTATGTTTATTGTCGGTGTAATCGCTCATATCAGAATTATTGCTTCCTTCTAAACCCAAAAGTTTGCCATTGCTAATATCACAAGTAACTTCATTGTCGGAAAGCATTACAGGAATTCCATCTTTGTCAACAACTTGCAAAACAACTTGTGCAACACCCTCTTTGTTTATAATTTGTTCTTCAGAAATTATCTTTAAAGCATGAGGTTGACTTGAAGAGCGGATTTTATAGCTGCTAACTTCATTATTATTGGCATCCATGCCTATTACTTTCAGCTCTCCTTCACTATAAGGTATATCCCAATAAATTACACCCGTTTCGTCATTATAGTTTTGTATTGATCCCACTTCTTTATTGTTAAGCAGAAGCTTTGCTTTCGCTGCATTGGTATATGTAACAACCCGAATCATTTGACCTTCGTGATAATTCCAAATGGGCCAGGCATCAATAGAAGGAACTTTTTCTTCATAATTTTTATTATTTTCTGCATCAAGTTGTGACCAAACATCTTTCATCTGATTAACACTTCCTTTTCCAGGTGTTGGGTAGGTTCCTATGTATGCCATAGGTTTGTCAGACCAGAGCGATTGACGAAAATATCCTCTTGGCTTAATAAAACCACCAAAATCTAACAAACCAGAATAAAAACCTCTTGATGGCCATCTTCCTGATTCACCTAAGTAATCGATTCCAGTCCAAAGAAATTGTCCAAAAATAAAGTCTTTATCACGTGTTGCTTTCCATGCACTTAATTCATGTCTGTTTTCACTTCCGTAAATAACTCTTTTGGGATATCGCTTATGGTCGCCATCATACATATTTTCTGTGTAGTTGTAACCTGTAATATCCAATGCACCAGGGTATTCAGTTTCGTTCGACATGGCCACTCCAGCTAAGCCAGCAGTTGTTGGACGAGATTTATCATACCTTTTAACTACAGCTACCAAACGTTTTGCAATGTCTCCCAATCGCATAGCGTCTGGGGCATCCTTTTTATATCCTCCAAAAATTGGTTGTGTAAATCCAGTATCTGCACCTCCATCCAATACTGGATGTGAGTAAGGATCATTGGGGTAGTCAACCTCATTTCCGATACTCCATGCAAAAATAGAAATGTGATTGCGATCACGTCGAACCATATCGGCTAAATCTTTTTCTCCCCACTCTTCAAAGAAGTCATACGTGCCTTCAAAACCTGGTGTACCCACGTTCCATCCTTCCAGCCATTTACGTTTTGGAAATTCCCATTCATCAAAAGCCTCATTCATCACCAAAAGGCCAAGTTCATCACACAACTCGTAAAGATCTGTGGATTGGGGATTGTGACTGGTTCTAATTGCATTAACTCCAATCTCCTTCAAATTCAAGAGTCTCCTATGCCATACTTCGCGAGGAACTGCTGAACCTAAAACACCTGCATCATGGTGCAAACACACACCTTTCATTTTCATCCATTTGCCGTTAAGGGCAAAGCCTTTATTAGGATCAAATGTAAAACTTCTAAACCCTGTATTGGTTGTTGAAGAGTCCAAGATTTGATCTCCTTTTAGTATGGTGGTTGTGAGCTTATACAGATTGGGCGCATCAACACTCCACAAATCAGGATTCTTTAACGCCAATGAAGTTGATAAGAATACACTTTTATCGGTAGAAACTTCGATGCGATCTCTCTTCTTTGCAACTGATTTACCGTTTTTATCAAAAAGTTCATTTACAACATCGAGTTGTTCTTTACTCTCTGACTCGTTGGTGATTTCCACTTCAATATTTAAAGTGCCTTTTTTATTTTTCGCAACTGTTGGATGTGCAAAAACTCCCCATTGTGCTATGTGAATGGGATTTGAATATACCAACCAAACATCTCTATATATCCCCGAACCAGTGTACCATCTTGAATCTGCTGATTTGCTATGATCAACTTTCACTGCAATAACATTCTCGGAATTTTCATTAAGATAAGGAGTGGCATCGTACATAAAGGAAACGTATCCATTGGGACGTCTCCCTAACAAGTGCCCGTTTAAGTAGACTTCACTTCTATTGTAAACACCTTCAAAATAAAGATAAACCTTGCCGCCAAGTTTGTTCTTTGGGATGTTGATCGTTTTTCTATACCATCCAATTCCACCAGGCAAATATCCTGTACAGCTTGCCAGTGTTGGACTTAGTTGCTGCTTTACACTCCAATCGTGGGGCAAATTTACGTTTTGCCATCGTCTATCATTAAAGGATTGATTTTTTGCATCCTCTATATCCCGAAGAACAAATTTCCAATTGTCATTTATCTTCACTGACTCACCAAATCCTCCTTGACCGAAGGAGAGAAGTGTGGCACTGAGCATGAAAAGCACTAAAAAAGTTTTCTTAAGCCTCAAAATAAGTTATTTTTATTTTAAATTACTATTTTGTTTTTAACATATTGATAGCAAAAATAGCTAAACTTCATCTTTCTGCAAATGTGATAAAACTATAGTGTTTGGAGTTTACTTGTGATAACAGGTGATTTGCTTGAAAATTATAAGTTTAAGGTAATAAAAATACTGCTCATCTCTTTCATTAATGCTCTTTCATTCGATTCACTCAACATTATTTCTTATAATTGTCTTTGAATAATCTTGTTTATATTGTAAATCATATGATAAATTTAAAATATTAGTAAAAGTTATGAAGCATTTATTAACAATTACATGCGGCTTGTTTTTCGCCATTTATTTGAACGCCCAGGCCCATGAAATGGTTGTTCAGACAAAACAACTTGGAGCTGAAATTCAGCCTACAATGTATGGTCTTTTTTTCGAAGACATTAACTATGCGGCTGATGGTGGACTATATGCTGAATTGATTAAAAACAGATCGTTTGAATTTCCTCAAAGTCTCATGGGTTGGGAAACTTATGGAAATGTCGAAGTGAAAAATGACGGTCCCTTTGAAAAAAACCCTCACTATGTTCATCTTGAATATCCAGGACATGAGCATAAACATACAGGGTTGCAAAATGAAGGTTTTTTCGGAATTGCCTTAGCAAAAAATGAAGAGTATCGTTTTTCTGTCTGGGCACGTGCTTTAGAGGGAGGAAGTAAGATTCGTGTACAAATGGTGGATGTTTCTTCAAATGGGGAGCATCAAGCTTTAGTTTCAACAGATATACCAATTGATTCTAAAGAGTGGAGAAAGTATCAAGTTATACTGAAATCCCCCAAAACCATTGCAAAATCAAAGCTGCGTATATTCCTTGCATCTAAAAGCTCAGTTGACTTAGAGCATATCTCTCTTTTTCCAGTAAATACTTGGAATGGCCACGAAAATGGCCTACGAAAAGATTTAGCACAAGCACTTTATGATATTCACCCAGGTGTATTTCGATTTCCTGGGGGCTGCATAGTAGAAGGTACAGATCTGGATACTCGATACAATTGGAAAAATAGTGTTGGCCCAGTGGAAAACAGACCACTTAACGAAAATCGCTGGCACTATACTTTTGGTCATCGGTTATTCCCTGATTATTATCAAAGCTATGGGTTGGGATTCTACGAATACTTTCTTTTCTCAGAAGAAATTGGTGCTGAGCCGCTTCCTGTTGTTAGTTGTGGATTGGCTTGTCAATTTCAAAACAACAAAGAGGAAGACCACGTAGCTCTTTGCGATCTTGATAGTTACATTCAAGATGCTTTAGATTTAATTGAATTTGCCAATGGAGACATCTCCTCTAAATGGGGGAAAGTGCGTGCAGAGATGGGGCATCCTGAATCATTTAATCTGAAATTTATAGGAATAGGAAATGAGCAGTGGGGAGAAGAGTATCCTGAACGTCTGGAGCCATTTATTAAAGCTATTCGAGAAGCTTATCCTAAAATAAAAATAATAGGAGGTTCTGGACCTGGTTCAGAAGGAGAACAATTTGAATATTTATGGCCAGAGATGAAGCGTTTAAAAGTGGATTTGGTTGACGAACACTTCTATAGACCCGAAAGCTGGTTTT
>CAZJDS010000008.1:8805-22100 GCA_964544795.1 uncultured Alkaliflexus sp.
AGGCGCACGTTATGATAACTACGACAGAAAAGGGCCAAAGGTTTTTGCAGGTGAATATGCGTGCCATGGGAAAGGGAAAAAATGGAACCATTTTAATGCAGCATTACTTGAAGCAGCCTTTATGACTGGATTAGAGCGAAATGCTGATATAGTACATATGGCCACCTATGCACCACTTTTCGCGCATGTGGATGGATGGCAGTGGCGTCCCGATATGATATGGTTTGACAATCAACGATCTGTAAGAACTGTTAGTTATTATGTGCAGCAGTTATATGCCCACAACAAAGGAACCAACACTTTAACTCTCACAATGGATGGAAAGAATGTGACTGGTGCAGAAGATCAAAACGGATTGTTTGCAAGTGCAGTATGGGATGATACAGAGAAGGAGATAATTGTGAAAATTGTTAATACTTCAGATGAATCTCAGCCTATAAAACTAAACTTTAGTGGAATTAAAAGGAATGAGAAATTGACTGATGGAAGGGTTATAACATTGCAGTCAAATGACCTAGAAGCGGAGAATACTCTGGATAATCCTTTACTTATTGTTCCGATGGAAAACAGAGTATCTATAGATTCAAACGTTTTGGAAACCAACATTGATAGTCATTCGTTTTATATTTATAAGTTCCGAGTTGGCAAATAGAACTAATTGTTAGCAAAGGGAATCTTATTTTTTATTTTCATTTTAGCACGTTTGTAAGGGTAATCAGAGCCCTAACAAACGTGCTTTTTCTTAGATCAATGAAGTTGAATAAAGTGAAGAAGTAAATTTTGATTTGTTTTAGATATGTGTGATAAGAATCTCCATACCGATGCACTTCATATAGGTAGCCAGTGATTTTGTATTACAGCAAATAGCACCTCTGAGCTTACTAAGCTAATCGTAAACTCATCAATAACTCAAGCTTTCTTTCAATTGAATCACTTTTATAAAGATAAACTATTCAAATTTTATCTATTGCTGGTTAAAATTGGTTATTTTCGGGGTTCTTTATTATAGAGGTTGTTGCTTGGGCATTAATATCTCCTGCGTTTCTTTTTGAAGATGATTTATGAAGAAGTTTATACTTTCGGTCGATTACGAGTTGTTTTTTGGTTCCGACTCAGGAACTGTTGAAAACTGCATGATTCGTCCTATGCGTAGATTGACTAAAGAACTGGGACATTACAATTATAAAATGACCATCTTTTGGGATATTCTCCATTTTTATAGACTATTGCAGTTGGAAAAGGAGGTGATAGATCTCTTTTATGATCGGTCCATGATTCAGCAGCAGATTTTAACCATGATTCGGCAGGGACACGATATTCAAATGCTTATCAATCCTCATTGGCTGGATGCCCGATGGGAGAACAACAAATGGCAATTTAGCCATCAACGATTTTCCATTCATAGACTGTGGAATCAGCGTGATGACAAAAACATAGAAACCATCTTAGGGTGTGTTACTCAATGCAGGCTGCTTATGGAGAGTGTTTGTCAACAAGAAGATCCTACATACAAGGTACGTGTGTTTCGTGCTGGCGGAGGTAGAATTGAGCCTTTCAGTATGCTGGCAGAAGCTTTCCGTAGCAACGGGATCAAAGTAGATTCATCTTTTATTTATGGTATTAAAAGCAAGAATCCATTCCCTTTTGATTACACTGAGGGCCCCCGCAATTTATACTATCGGTTCAATGACTCTATCTTAAATGTAGAGGAGGATGGTTTTTTCTGGGAGTTTCCAAAAGGCTCGGTAAGGGTTTCGTGGATTTTTAGAGTTGTTTTTTATATTCAATCGCTTTTCTCAAAAGTATCTTTGAGTCGTTATGGCAACGGTAAGCCATTGAAGTTCACTCATCGCGAATCATGGGGACACAGCTGGTTTTATTTTGGGGCAAAGTATTATCGACTTTCGTTGGAATATTATACATCTTTCAGATGGACTTATTTGATGGGGAAAGCACGTGAGCATAGTCAAATAGTAGTCAATTCAAAAAACATTGGTCCTTATACCATTCGACTTGTTCGTTCTATCCTACATAAAAAGCAGGCACGCTTTTTCTCATTTGAAGAGAGGTTGAAGGAGTTGAATGTTTACGATAACTGGTGATTTGAAACATAATTTTATTGAAACTATAAGAACTTACGATATGTATAGGATGGAAATGGTGGATTTGCATTCACAATATCTTCGAATGAAAAAGGAGATTGACTCAGCTCTATTAAAAGTGGTAGAAAACGGACAATTTATTAATGGGCCAGAAGTACATACTTTTGCTAAAAACTTAGGAGATTTTTTGCAATCTGAATATGTTGTTCCTTGTGGAAATGGCACCGATGCATTGCAATTGGCTTTAATGGCTCTTGATTTAAAGCCAGGTGATGAGGTGATAACTACAACTTTCTCATTCGTTGCCACTGCAGAGGTGATTGCTTTGTTGGGCTTGACTCCTGTTTTTGTGGATGTGGAAGAAGGAAGTTATAACATCTCGCCATCAGAAGTAGAGGCAGCGATTACTTCCCGAACTAAAGTTATTTTGCCTGTGCATCTCTTTGGACAAAGTGCCAATATGAAAGAGATCATGCGTATAGCTCAAAAGCACAATATCTTTGTGATAGAGGATGTTGCTCAATCTTTGGGAGCAACTTATGAAATGGATGGAACTACCAAGTATTTAGGGACGATTGGTCACATCGGCTGTACCTCTTTTTTTCCATCTAAAAATTTAGGCGGTTTTGGTGATGGGGGTGCGTGCTACACTTATGATGAAACTTTAGCTGGGAAAATTAAGATGATTGCCAGTCATGGATCTGCTAAAAGATATTATCATGATGTGGTGGGTGTAAATTCAAGATTGGATACTTTGCAAGCGGCTGTGTTAGATGTGAAGTTGAAGCATTTGCAGAGTTTCATTGATGCTCGATTGTGGGCAGGGAAACTTTACAATCAACTACTGGTTGATGTAGCGGGAATTGAAATACCAAAAGACGAGCCGTATGCCAATCACACATATAATCAATATACCATAAGGGTATTGGATAATCGACGTGATGAATTACAAAAGTATTTACTGAGTCAAAACGTTCCTTCACGAATCTATTATCCTATGCCTTTGCATAAGCAAAAGGCGTTTCAAGAGACGGTAGATTCTAAATTAAAGTTACCTATTTCAGAACGGCTTTCTTTAGAAGTTTTGTCACTGCCCATGCATACAGAAATGACACAAGTAGATGTAGAGAAAGTGGCAAATGCAATTAAAAGCTTCTTTTGAGGTTCATTATTGTAAAACTTATAAAATCGAATTTGTAATTTGTTCTTATTAAAGTTGGCAGAAAGAGCTTGATAAGTAACTTTGTATTTTAAATTTTTGAAATGATACATGAATCAGCCATTATTGACCCAGGTTGTGAAATTGGAGAAGGAACTCGCATATGGCATTTTTGTCATTTAATCACAGGTTGTAAGATAGGTAAAAACTGTAGTTTAGGGCAGAATGTGATGGTGGCTAATGGGGTGGTTTTGGGCAACAATGTAAAAGTTCAAAATAACGTCTCCTTGTATGAAGGCGTTTTGTGTGAAGACAATGTTTTTATCGGTCCTTCAGCTGTTTTCACCAATGTAATTAATCCACGAAGCGGGGTGGTTCGGAAGAATGAATACCGCACCACATTAGTTAAATATGGGGCTACCATCGGAGCCAATGCAACTATTGTGTGTGGTGTTGAAATAGGACGTTATGCTTTTGTGGGTGCTGGAGCCGTTGTAACAAAAAGTGTGGCAGATTATTCGTTGGTGGTAGGTAACCCTGCTCTTTCTATTGGATGGATGAGTGAAAGAGGACATCGACTAAGTTTTGATTCACAAGGGTTTGCCAAATGTCCCGAAAGTGACGAAGAGTATCAATTGAAAGAAAATAGAGTAAGTAAAATATAAAATCAAAATGAGTAAGCTTATTAAATTTGCCGTTATCGGTTTGGGGCACATAGGCAAGCGACATGCTGCTATGATAAAAGGAACACCTGGTGCAGAGCTGGTAGCGGTTTGCGATATTTTGGATGCCGCAAGCACCAATTTTCCTGAACAAGAGATTCCCTACTTTAAATCCATCGACGAACTTTTTCAATCAGACATTGAGATAGATGTGGTTAATATCTGTACGCCTAACGGTCTGCACGCGCAAATGACACTGCAATCATTAAAAGAGCGCAAGCATGTGGTGGTTGAAAAACCTATGGCTTTAAGTAAGAAAGATGCTGAGGAGGTGATATTTAAATCTTTACAAATGTCACGACAGGTATTTACCGTCATGCAGAATCGCTATTCTCCCCCAGCGAAATGGCTTAAAGAAATTATTAATGAAGGGCGTTTGGGTAAGATCTTTTTTGTGCAACTCAACTGTTTCTGGAATCGTGATGATCGTTACTACAAAAAGGGAGGGTGGCACGGAACTGCCGATTTGGACGGAGGGGTTCTTTTTACTCAGTTTTCTCATTTCATGGATATTATGTATTGGCTATTTGGAGATATAACCAATATAAAAGGAAATTTCGGCAATTTTGCGCACCAACATTCAGCTCCGTTTGAAGATGTGGGCAGTGTGGTATTCGACTTTGTAAATGAAGGAATGGGCAGCATTAATTACTCTACCGCCGTTTATGATAAGAACTTAGAAAGCAGCATCACTATCATTGGGGAAAAGGGAACAGTGAAAGTTGCTGGTCAATATATGGATTCAGTGGATTATGAAATGCCAGAATTGGAAGCAGCTAATCCCCCCAACGATTATGGAACCTATAAAGGATCTGCTTCCAACCACGGTGCAGTTATCGAGAATGTGGTTCAAACATTGCAAGGGAATACAGAGGTGGCTACAAATGCACTTGAAGGAATGAAGATAGTTGACATCATCGAAAGAATTTATCAAGTGAGAGGAGAGGGAGAATCTACTTTTAGATAGTGAAGATAGTTGAAGAATAGAAATAAGTTAAAACAAATAGATATGTACCAAGATCTTATCAATAAAAAAACAAAGCTGTCTGTTATAGGATTGGGGTATGTAGGTTTGCCCATTGCTTTGGAGTTTGCTCGTAAAATGCAGGTTATTGGCTTTGATATCAAAGAAAATAGAATTGAAATGATGCGTCAGCACATCGATCCTAGTAAAGAGATGGGATCAGAAGCTTTCGTAGATCGTGATATTCAATTCACCAGTAATTTTGAGGACCTGCGTGAAGCAACTTTTCATATTGTTGCTGTACCCACTCCACTTACCAATCATAACTTGCCTGATCTACACCCTTTGCTTACTGCTTCCTCAACAGTAGGTAAAATTTTGAAAAAGGGCGATATTGTTGTTTTTGAATCTACCGTTTATCCAGGATGTACAGAGGAAGATTGTGTTCCGATTTTAGAGAAAGAGTCAGGATTAAAATTTAATGTGGATTTTAAAGTTGGTTATTCCCCTGAACGAATTAATCCTGGTGATAAAAAACATTCTCTCACTAAAATACTGAAAATTGTTTCTGGAAGTGATGATGAGGTTTTGGAAATTCTTTTCGAAGTGTATGGATCGATTATTACAGCAGGAATTTATAAAGCCAGTTCCATCAAAGTGGCAGAGGCAGCAAAAATTATTGAAAACACACAACGTGATGTAAATATCGCATTGATGAATGAGTTATCTCTAATATTTAACAAGCTTAATATCAATACATACGAAGTTTTGGCAGCCGCTGGTACAAAATGGAATTTTTTGAATTTCTCTCCTGGATTAGTGGGCGGACACTGCATTGGTGTTGATCCTTATTACCTAACTTACAAAGCCAGTGAGTTGGGGATTCACTCTAAGATTATCACCAGCGGTAGAGACATTAACGATGGAATGGCACCTTATATCGCCAACGAAACTGTAAAAAGATTGATTTCATTGGGGCATCCCATCCACGGATCACGTGTTTTGGTTATGGGGGTTACTTTTAAGGAAAACGTTAGTGATATTCGAAATTCAAAAGTGGTTGACTTGGTGCATGAACTGGAATCTTTCAGTGTAAAGGTGGATGTAGTTGATCCTTTTGCTTCTTCTAAAGATCTCCAAGATGAATATGGATTCGGACTTGTTGATGCGCCTAAAAGTAAATATCAAGCAGTTATTGTGGCGGTGAATCACAAACCCTATTTGGATCTCAAAGAAGAGGATTTTAAAATATTATTGGCTAAAAACGGTCTTTTTATAGATGTGAAAGGAGTTTTTAGGGATAGGATTAAAAATATAACGTATTGGAGTTTATAAGATGAAACTATCTAGGAAACAGTACACTCTTTTGTTGCGTCAGTTAAAACTTTGGCAGCAAAAAGAGTTGCTTTCCAAGGAACAATCTGAGAAACTTGAATCCACTCTTGAGCGTAAAGAGATTGACTGGAAAAAAGTTGCCCAAAACATGCTGGGCTTAGCTGTCTTTTTTATGGTTATTGCTTTTTTGCACTTGGTGGCTGATGAATGGGTGCTTAAGCTGTTGACCGATTTTTTCTCCATGTCGGATCGATTCTTTATGGTGTTTCTTTTGATACTTATGGTGATTTTTGCTGTAAGTGCTTCCTATGTCCAGAAACTATCCAAACCTTTTAATGGGAAAGTATTTGAAGAAGCGTTACTTCTCATGTCTGTTCTTTCAGGGGCCGGAATGTTTTATTATTCATCATCGGTCTTTCAACTTAATAGCGGGACGGAGGTCCTTCTTGTTTTGATAGCTTCCATGGGCACTCTTTGGTTGGGGCGGCGTTTTGGTTCCCTTGTTATTTGGTTACTAGGTTGTGTGGGTTTTTCAGTTTGGTTCGGTTTGGAGACGGTTTATCTTAGCGATTGGAAACCTTCATTTTTTGGCATAAACTTACCCGTACGCTATTTTATTCTTTCAGTGGCTGCAGTGTTTTTTGTCGGGTATTTACGAAAGAGAAAGTTATTACGTTGGCTTGGTGATATTACCCAACATTATTTTCTTCTATTGATGTGGTTTTCTTTATGGTTGGTGGCTCTCTTTGGTAATTTCTCTTCATGGACAAGTTGGGAGAAGGCTTCTCCTTTTATGTTGCTTCCAGGTGGAATTTTAATGGCTGTAACCGCTTTCCTATTTTGGTGGTCGGGTCGTCGCAAAGGAAATTTTACTTGGGTTTGGATGGGCAGCATTGCCTTACTTGTAGATGCATACACACAATATTTTCTATTCCTGTGGGACCTTCTACCTGCGGCACTTTTCTTCTTTTTGTTGGCGCTATCCTTCTTAATTCTTGGGCGTAAAGCTGAAGTCATTTGGGGGAAGTAGTACTTTCTAACTTCAGGTTTAAACTAAGATGAGGTTTTTCAGCTCTCCCAACTGTTGCCTGTCACACCTATCTTCACTTTGAAAAGTGATTGAAAAGCAGTAAATTGATACTCAATTTTAATTATCTCATTAAAGAAATTGTATATGAGCTTATCGGTAGATTGGAAGAGATTGCAAAATGGTTCTGATATTAGAGGAGTGGCCATGGAAGGCATTAAAGGGGAAGAAGTTAATTTATCAGAAAGCGTAGTGGAGCAGTTGGGTAAAGGTTTTGCACATTGGTTAAAGCAAAAAAAGCAGCAATCTTCCAACTTAAAAGTGGCCGTTGGTATGGATTCCAGATTAACGGGTGTAGCACTTAAGTCGGCTTTTTCTAAAGGGCTAAATAGTATGGGAGTGGATGTTTACGATTGTGGTATGGCCTCAACTCCTGCTATGTTTATGGCAACTATCGATGAGGATTACGCTATTGATGCTGGAGTAATGCTCACAGCCAGTCATCTTCCATTCAACAGAAATGGCTTAAAATTCTTCACAAGCGAAGGAGGAGCAGAAAAAAGTGATATTTCCGAGATTTTAGAGTTGGCTTCTCAAAATTTAACCAGTTTTGGAGATCAAGGGAAACTATCAGAATTGGACTATCTCTCTGTCTACTCAAACTCTTTGGTAAATGCCATTCGTTCAGGAGTGAAGGAGGAAGTTGACAGAAATCAGCCATTGAAAGGTCTGAAAATTATTGTAGATGCAGGAAATGGTGCAGGAGGTTTTTTTGCTGATAAGGTGTTGAAAGTTTTAGGCGCAGATGTTACAGGTAGTCAGTTTTTAGATCCAGATGGAAATTTCCCAATCACGTTCCCAATCCTGAAAATGAAGAGGCGATGAACTCCATCTGTGAAGCGGTAAAACGCGAAAAAGCCGACTTAGGAATTATTTTTGATACTGATGTAGATCGATCTGCCATAGTTGACAGAGAAGGTAATGCTATCAATAGAAATGAACTGATAGCCCTTATTTCTGCAGTTATTTTAGAAGAACATCCAGGAACTACCGTAGTTACTGATTCTATCACTTCAGATGGCTTGGGATGGTTTATCAACGAACATTTAGGCGGAGTCCACAAGCGATTCAAACGTGGTTATAAGAATGTTATCAATGAAGCCATTCGATTAAACGAAAGTGGACAGGAATGTTGGCTGGCGATTGAAACCAGTGGTCACGCAGCACTGAAAGAAAATTACTTCTTGGATGATGGCGCATTTTTGGTGGCTAAACTGTTGATAAAAATGGCAGATTTAAGGTTGAAGAACCAAGAGCTGTCGCAGCTTATCTCAGATTTACCACGACCTGTTGAAAGTCGTGAATATAGATTACATATTAAAGCAGATGATTTTAGCACATATGGTCAACGTGTAATCGCAGAACTGGAAAACAGCTTGAGCGATGATTGGATAAAAGTACCTGAGAATTATGAAGGTATTCGTGTTCAATGCAAATCTAAAAATGAGGAGGGTTGGTTTTTGGTACGTCTCTCTTTACACGATCCTGTTATTCCTGTTAACATTGAATCTAATGTTGATGGAGGAGTTGATCGAATAGTATCCAGATTGAAAGAGTTTTTTCAGAATTATCAAGAATTGGATTTGACAGCGCTTGATTAGCAAAGCAGAATAAAAACTGTTTAATATATTTCAGTAATGGAATTGCTGACTTGAATAATGAGAGACTCTCATTAATGCGTTAATTCTTCTTTTTGAAAATATTCTTCATTTTATTCAACAGTCCTCTGCTTTTCTCTTCTTGCGTAGAATCTCTTACTTCGCTTTGGGTTTCATACTCTTTTTTGGGTGTAAAGAGTCGCTCAAAGAAATTCATCTCTTCACGTGGAGTGTAATCTTCTAAGAAATCAGCGCAATCCATCTGTTCTGCCAAATGCGGAGGCAACGGGTAAAATCGTTCGCTGGTCCAGTTTTTTGTTTTAGAGGAGCCTTCTACTTTTTGCATAAATCGAGCAAAAATGGGCAAAGCCATGTGTGCTCCTTGCCCCAAAGCAGTAGTTCTAAAGCGAACAATGGGATGATCTGCGCCCACCCATACACCTGCTACGATATTGGGCGTAAAACCTATAAACCAACCGTCGGAGTTGTTTTGTGTGGTTCCTGTTTTCCCTCCGTAATCGCCTTGTAGCTTATATCTGTTGTATAGCGAGTTAGCTGTGCCTCGCTCTACCACTTCGCGAAGTATTTGAACCATCTCTCTGGCTGTATCTTCATTAAAAGCTTCAATAAGATGGTTTCGATTTTCATTTTGGTAGAGAATATTTCCTTGGGCATCTTCAATTCGTAAAATAAGAACAGGTTTAATTGCATGTCCATAATTGGGAAATGCAGTGTAGGCAGAAACCATTTCTAACAGAGAAATTTGAGCCGTTCCTAAAGCAATGGAAGGCACTTGTGGAATAGTAGCTTCAATTCCCAACTGTCTTGCCAGAGCTATAACATTGTTTACGCCAACCCGATCTATCACCTCGGCAGCAATGGTGTTTACCGAATGAATTAGCCCCCCCTTGAGACTATAGTAACCTCCATACTCATTATCTGCATTGGCAGGTGCCCAGTTGTCACTATAAGTACGTTGTTCATTTGCAATCATCTCGCAAGGCAAAAACCCTCGATTGAGAGCTGTTGCATAAACGATGGGCTTAAAAGTTGATCCCACTTGTCTATTGGCAGTGACATGATCAAACTGAAAAAATTTATAATTTATTCCGCCTTGCCACGCCAAAACATGACCGTTGCGTGGATCCATGGCTAAAAAACCAGTTTGTAAAATTTTTAAACTTTGCTTTAAAGAATCGATGGGTGATATGGAAACAATCTCTTCTCCTTGGTGCGTAAAGATTGCTGTTCTAACGGGTTTACTCAACTCTTCTAAAATTTCTTTTTCAGTCCACCCTTTTTTTGCCAATACTTTATACCTGTCTGTTTTTTGGAGGGTCTCTATAAAAAAGGAGGGTGCAAAATGCCAAGGATCTTGTTTTGTCCAATGTTCGTCAAAGGTTTTTTGCAAATAGGTCATGTGTTGCTGAATGGCCTCGTTGGCAAACTCTTGTAAAGTTGCATCCAGTGTTGTGTATATTCTCAATCCTTGGGTATAAACATCGTAGGTGTCGCCATAGGTGCCTTTTAGGATGCCTTCGGTCTCTTTGCGCACCTTCTCTAAAAAATAAGGAGCAGGTCCCGATGTTCGATCCAGTTTGTAATAGCTCGTTTTTATGGGCAGAGCACTTTGTTCATCAGCGTTTTTTTGAGATATAAAGCCATTTTCGGCCATCCGCTGTAAAACAATATTTCTTCTTTTTTGTGATCGTTCTGGATGTAATCTGGGGTTATAAGCCGTGTTGGCAGCAAGCATTCCTACTAATGTAGCGGCCTCAGAGAGTGTTAGCTGCGAAGAGGATTTGTTAAAGAATCGATTTGCGGCCACTTCAATTCCATAAAGATCTTCCCCAAACGGAACGGTGTTGAGATATAGCGCAAGAATCTCCTCTTTGTCATAAATTTTCTCCAATCGTGCAGCAACAAATATCTCTTTAATTTTTCCTACAGGTAGTGTAAACCATCCCAACTTAGTACGAGGATAAAGATTCTTGGCCAATTGTTGACTTATTGTGCTGCCGCCTCCTTGACTCAAATCACCCAATAGAAGGCTTTTTACCATTACTCTTGCCATACTGATATAGTCAAGCCCCTCGTGCTCAAAAAATCGGCTGTCTTCTGTGGCAACTAAGGCATTTTTCACATGGATGGAGATGTTTTCATTGTCGATGGTAAGTCGGTTTTCTAGATAATATTTCCCAATCATTCTATTATCTACAGAATAAACTATAGAAGCAGTTTGATTGCGAATATCTGTTAACTCAGCGTATATGGGAATTTTCCCAAATAGGCCAAGATATACAAGTGCAACAAACAGGAGGGCGAAAGTAAAGCCAAAAGCTCCAACTTGGAGTAGTATGCGGAGAGTTTTTTTCCAGAGTGGAAGTGTTTTCTTTTTACGCTGTTTCTTTTTGGTACGAGCCATAAATTCTATATTCTCAAGAAGTTGATTTATTTGTTTTTATACCATTTTGCCGCATTTGCAATAGAATCTTCTATGGAGATAAAACTATAATTAAACTTGGTTTTAAATTTTTCGTTAGAGAAATAGGATTTTGTTTGTGCGCTGCGAGCAGTGTCACGTGTAATGGCAGGTGCTTTGCCGCCAATATAACACAATAGGAGATTTATTCGCCATCCAATTTCCGTGATGCATTTAGAAACCTTTATCCATGGAGCTTTCTTGTTTATTGATTTGGCGATCATAGTAAATAGATCTTTAAAAGGGAGGTTCTCGCTGTTAAGGATAAAACGTTCGTTGACCACATCACTTTCCAGTAGAAGTACAATGGCTTTGGCCACATCACGCACATCCACAAAGCCTGTAACTCCACTTGTATAAAAGGGCATCCCTTTTTTTACTGAATAAAAAAGTTTACCGCTGCTTCGTTTCCAGTTTACAGGGCCAATAATCACCGAAGGGTTTACAATGACTACAGGAAGCCCTTCTTTTGATGATCTCCAAACTTCCATCTCAGCTCTAAACTTACTGTGCGAATAGGCAGATCGGTGGGAGTCTGGTTGCCACTCCAAATCTTCATGAATTAAGCCGCCTTCTACTTGTCGTCCCAAAGAAGATACAGAACTTACATAGCAAACTTTTTCAATTTTATTTTGTAAACAAGCATCCATCAAATTGGCTGTTCCTTGAGAGTTGGTGGCCAACATTTTATCTGATTCACCAGGATTAAAGGAGACTTTTGCCGCTGCATGAATAACATAACGAACTCCCTTTAAAGAATCTTCAAGAGCAAAATAGTCTGTCAGATCTGCAGGATACCATTCCACTTTATTCCATAGAGGGAGATAATCTTCATGGTAAAATTGAAAGATCTTTTTGGCCTCTTCTATTCTACTCTTATTTCTATAGATGGCTCTGATCTGATAGTTCTTTTCAGCCAAATGAACCAATAGATGTGATCCTACCAATCCTGTTCCGCCAGTTAATAATATCATTTCGTATTTATTTTTTGTTTGTGTCGCTTCTTTGTAAGTTAATCCCTTTCTTGGATTTGTTGAAATTTCAGGCAAATGAACTTTACCTAAATGTTCATGCTATTGTAAAATGTTACTAATTTAGCATATTCAAAGAAAATTACAGATTCTTTCCATTTGTGGTTAAAATTTATTTAAGTCTTATGAATAAGATACGATGTTCCAGTTTTTTATCTCTTGTATAATGAGAATGGACTGATCCTATAGGTTGAACTAATATAACTTTAAATTTGTAAATATGTTTTCAGGAATTGTTGAAGAAGCTGCTACCATTGTGGCAATAGATAAAGATAAAGGAAATTTGCACATTACTTTGCATTGTTCTTTTGTGGATGAATTAAAAATTGATCAAAGTATTTCGCACGACGGGGTTTGTCTCACGGTAGTGAAAAAGACGGATGAGACTTATACAGTAACTGCCATTCAGGAAACTTTAGATAAGTCAAACCTTGGAGTAGCTAAAGTGGGCAATAAAATCAACTTAGAACGCAGTATGCTGATGAATGGTCGTTTGGATGGACATATAGTTCAAGGGCACGTAGATCAAACTGCCACATGTCTTGAGGTGAAAGAAGCCGATGGAAGCTGGTACTTCACATTTCAATATGAAGTGGATAAGGAGATGGCAGCTCAAGGATATATAACAGTTGAGAAGGGTTCGGTATGTGTTAATGGCGTTAGCTTAACGGTGGTCAATAGCAAGGACGATCGTTTTTCAGTAGCCATTATTCCTTATACGTATGAATACACCAATTTTCATCAAATTAAGCCAGGTTCTATTGTTAATTTAGAGTTTGATATTATTGGAAAATACATTAGCAAGTTGATGATTC
>CAZJDS010000008.1:22200-28336 GCA_964544795.1 uncultured Alkaliflexus sp.
ATTGTTAATTTAGAGTTTGATATTATTGGAAAATACATTAGCAAGTTGATGATTCAAAGGAACAATTAGTATATTTCATTAGAATTATTAAAGAGCCTCTTCAATATTTATTGGGGAGGCTTTTTGATAGTTTCAACATTTATGATCAATGCGCTTAATCATAAAAAAGGAACAGGAGAAAAACCAATCCGTTTCTCTCCTGTTCTGCAATACTGTTTTTTCTACCATCTAAAATTTCACATATTTGACTTTTACCATTGGGTGAAAATCCTTCCCTTCTTCATCTATATAATGGTTGTATAAAACTACTCGATTGTAGTTAAAAGAGGTGTTAGGTAATCTTAAATAGAAGGATGGAGCCTCAATATTCTCCTCCATCATTTGCTCGAAATACTCTTTTTTCATGGAGAATTTAAAGCGATTGGTCTTTTGGCTGTAGGTGGCTGTACCTGAATTTTCAAATGCGGCATAACTGTTCCCGCTCTTAGTGTATGTGGGTTGTTCAAATTGCCCTTTCTCATTTTTCACCACCAATATTATTTGGCTATTCATAGGTACATTATATGCTTTCTTTTCGTCTTGTGTCCAAGTAGTAGTGTCGGCGTAGAATATAAAATCTACCCCACTAAATCCAATGTTGTAATTATTCTCTTTTGCTTCTTTTACTGAATCTTTCCATTGAGTGTAAATCGGCGTTAAATCAATCTCCGCATAAGAACCTGCCATTCCTTGGAGGAAAAGTCGTGGTGCATCTGGATTGTTTTCAATTACATCGGAAGAAAAGTCGTGTTCAAATCGATTAAAAATACGTCCTTCTGTATTTATGGGGAAGATATATTTTTCTTTAGAGACGCCTAAGACCTGATTATTTGTTAAATCGTACACCTCTTTTCTGTAATGAAGCGTTACGTTTGTTAAAGAGTTCAACAGATCTATTTTTAACAATGCGCCTATATCTGACGAGCTTTGTTCATCGTCCAATGTAATATACAGGCCATTTATTATATCTTTAATTTTGTCCCTATGCTCTTTATCCTCTGTTGAGATATTTTTCAACTCGAAAAGTTTTAAAGCAAATTCCGAAGAGAGCTTTATATGGATGGTTTCTGATTTATCAGCTATCCATACTGAGTCAACTTTTCCAGCATCTGGCGAGATAATTTTCTCTCCTAATAATTCAGGATAGTATCTACCTGTCATTAATTCATTACTGTAATAAGGCTTATTTGCTTCTAATCTTTCACTTAGTTCATAAACTTGAAGATGTAACTTGGTCTCTTTTTTACCATACCAGCTATTATTGGTATAATAGAGATTCAGAACCGCAGAATCGGGGAAATAATTTACCCCATCCAAATTTAAATTATCAAAGGCTGCGGCCACATTTATTTCAGCAACCATATCTGCCTTTGTATTTCCCAGTGCGGGATCTTTAAAATAGCCTAAAAATCCAACAGCTCCTTTTGAAAATCCATCTGAAAGGATATTTTCCGGTAGGATGTTTTTGGCTACTATTCTTTGTGAGTCAGCTGCTGCTTTCAACACATCCGAAGTAGGTAAAATATCCATACCCATGGAGGCGGGATCGTTGGTGCAGCTCATAAAAAATGAGATAATAAAGACTCCTAAGCTAAGAGTGCTTCTTAATTGCTGATTTAAGTTTTGCATAAAACTGATTAATGTATAATTTCCTTTCTTTAAATTACTGCCTCCTGTTTACTTGCAATCCTAATTATTCTTCTATCTCTAAGGAGTCGTAAAACTCTTTATAGGCGTCTATATAATTTTCAGGATCTTGATAGCCTAAGAATGGTTTTTTACTCTCTTCAATATATTTTAGAATTTCAGGATTCACTTTCTCACTTCCTTGAATAATAGCATCTGATGAATCGATTGCTAATTTTGTGAAGTTTACATAATTAGGATCGGTCAATAGTTCTATATCTTCATCCTTTACTCCCAGCGTGTTTAGTTTCTGTTTTACACTTTGGTTAAAGGGTTGTTTAAACTCATCGTCGTAAACAGAATAGATCACCTTTGCTTTGGCAAAAAACGGATCGTCTGCTAAAGTCCTTTTAATCAGTAGGGGAGCCATACCTGTAAACCAACCGTGGCAATGCACAATATTTGGAGTCCATCGTAGTTTTTTCGTGGTTTCAAGCACCCCTCTGGCAAAGAAAATGGCACGCTCATCATTATCTTCAAATTCAGTGCCATCGTCATCAATTACAGTATTTTTTCTTTGAAAATAATCTTCGTTGTCAATAAAGTAAACTTGCATTCGAGCTGCTTGAATGGAGGCTACTTTAATGATTAAAGGGTGATCGTTATCATCTATGATAAGGTTCATTCCAGATAGGCGAATGACTTCATGCAGCTGGTTTCGTCTTTCATTTATAACACCAAAACGAGGCATAAATGTTCTTATTTCACAGCCTTTCTCTTGAATCCCTTGCGGAAGGTGTCTTGAAATAAGAGATATTTCATTTTCTGGTAGGTAAGGTGTAATTTCTTGAGAAATAAAAAGAACTTTGGTATTTTCCATAGATCTGGTTTATAAATTAGATAAAAGTTATGCAAGGACAGATCCAGTTTGCGATAATAGTAATAGTTCACAAACGGATGTATATGTTGTTATTTTTGTAAATTAAAAAGTAATGTAGGAATCAGCTTTTAAAACAAGCATTCTGCAAAAGTACAAAAAAATAGCAACTAATACAAAGTGAATATATTTGACGTGAGTGCCTATTGCCATTAAAGGAGTGTGTTTTATGAGCTAAAATAGAAGTTTGACGGAAGAAATAAGTTGTCCTTTATTTATTATTTGGGTTTTATTCTTTTAAGTTTGCCGAGTTTTTTAATTCTTTAAAGATATGGATGTAATTGAAACATCAGAGCAGTTGACGAGTAGGATTACTCGATTAAAGAAGAAAGGTAGCACTATTGGATTTGTACCTACTATGGGTTCTTTGCATTTAGGTCACCTTTCTTTGATAGAGGAAGCACATAAAAAATCAGATGTAGTTGTGGTCAGTATTTTTGTAAATCCAACTCAATTCAATAGTTCAGATGATTTAAAGAGTTATCCAAGAGATTTAGAGAAGGATATTAAATTGTTGGAAACTACTGATTGTGAACTTCTTTTTGTGCCATCTGTTAAAGAGATATACCCCGAAGAAGATCATCGAATATTTGATTTCGGACAGATTGATAAGGTGATGGAGGGGAGATTCAGGCCTGGACATTTTAACGGAGTTGCACAGGTTGTCAGCCGTCTTTTTCAAATTGTTAAACCCGATAAAGCATTTTTTGGATTAAAAGACTTTCAACAAATCGCTGTAATTAGAGAAATGGTTAAGCAATTAGAACTTGGCGTGGATATTGCTGCATGCCCTATAGTTCGTGAGTCTGACGGATTGGCAATGAGCTCCAGGAATCTACTTCTTCAACCCGGAAAAAGAAAAAAGGCACCCATTATAGCACGTTCTTTGTTTGAATCTTGTATTTTTGCAAAGAATCATAGTGTGGAAGAGACTCGGAATTTTGTGATTGATGCCATTAATGGAGATAAATCATTTGAAGTTGAGTATTTTGATATAGTGGATGGAGAAACGCTTCAACCTGTAAAAAATTGGAAAGAGAGCATCTGTATTGTAGGGTGTATTGCCGTTTTTGCTGGGGAAGTGAGACTTATTGATAATGTGATTTACAAAAATAGCGAATCATGAATATTCATGTGGTGAAATCAAAGTTACATAATGTAACTGTTACAGAAGCCAACCTGAATTATGTAGGCAGCATAACCATTGATGAAGAATTGATGGAAGCAGCTAATATTATCGAAAATGAAAAAGTTCAGGTGGTAAATAATAACAACGGGGAGCGTATAGAAACCTATGTTATTAAAGGTGAGCGCGGGTCTGGAGTTATTTGTCTCAATGGGGCAGCTGCACGAAAAGTGGCTGTGGGTGACATTGTCATCATCATCACATATGCTATGATGCCTTTTGAAGACGCAAAAAACTTTAAGCCTATCTTTGTTTTCCCAGATACGGCAACCAATAAACTTATCTAAAATATAGATGCTGCACGCTTGTAGCCTGATTAAAAAAAGTAAAAAAAGACTGCTTCAAAGGAGGCAGTCTTTTTTTATTAAAGGTTTTTTATCCACTTTTGTTTAGGCATTGATTTTTGCATGAAAGGGTGTAGAACCTTTTTTATTAAAATTTTTCTTTCATTAATAGTAAGATGGCCAAAACTAAAACAGTGTTCGTTTGTCAAAATTGTGGATCTGAATCGCCTAAATGGGTCGGTAAATGTTATTCATGTGGGGAATGGAATACTTTTGTAGAGGAGATGAAAATGACTGGAAAATCGACATCCTCCAGAATACTTGGTTCTTCTATGGTAACTCGTCAAAAACCAGTACCTGTAACTGAGGTTTCGGTGGATCAATTGCCCAGAATTAGCACAGGCGTCGGTGAATTTAATCGGGTTTTGGGGGGAGGTTTGGTTCCTGGATCTTTGGTCTTGTTAGGTGGTGAGCCAGGGATAGGAAAATCAACTTTGGTTTTACAAATGGCCATGCAAATGAAACAACTTTCTGTACTCTATGTTTCTGGCGAGGAAAGTCCGCAACAAATAAAACTAAGAGCCGATCGGTTGGGTGAAAATTTAGGCGCCAACTGCCTTGTGGTAAGCGAAACCTCATTGGAGCGGATTCTAACGCATGTGGAGAATGTAAATCCAGGACTATTGGTGGTCGATTCTGTTCAAACCATGGAACGAGAAGGAGTTGAATCAGCGCCTGGTAGTGTGTCACAAATTAGAGAGTGCACCGCTGCTATATTAAGGGTTGCCAAAGAGCGTAATCTTCCTGTTTTACTTATTGGTCATATCAACAAAGAAGGTAGTTTGGCTGGCCCGAAAGTGTTGGAACATATGGTGGACGTGGTTTTGCAATTTGAAGGCGACCGTCAATATATGTATCGTATTCTGCGGTCCATTAAAAACCGTTTTGGCTCCACTTCGGAAATGGGGATTTTCGAGATGCAAGGAACTGGATTGCGCGAAGTCTCTAATCCCAGTGAAATGTTGTTGGCGCACCAAGATGAAGATATGAGTGGTATTGCTATTGCTTCGGCCATTGAAGGAATGCGTCCATTTTTAATAGAAGTACAAGCATTGGCCAGTACTGCTGCCTACGGAACGCCTCAACGCTCTTCAACAGGATTCGATTTGAGACGTTTGAATATGCTCTTGGCTGTGCTTGAAAAGAGAGCAGGATTTAAACTGGCTGCCAAAGATGTTTTCTTAAATATAGCAGGTGGTCTTCGTGTAAGTGACCCCGCCATTGATCTTTCCGTTGTTAGCGCCATTTTGTCATCCAATACTGATCTGGCAATATCACGCGAAATTTGTCTAACTGGTGAAGTAGGGTTGTCTGGAGAAATACGACCAGTTACTCGTATTGAACAACGAATTAGTGAGGCAGAAAAGCTTGGGTTCAAGACGATTATTGTGCCGCGCTATAACAAAGGAATCGATTTCAAAAAGTTCAATATTCAAGTTGTGCAAGCGGGTAAAATTGAAGAGGCTTTTCGCCGATTATTTGCTTAGCACACACTTGTCTTCGCCTATATAGAAGTTATTTCTGAGACCCATAGGTTGAATCACAGTTTTGTTGATTTTTAGGATTTAATAAAATTCACGATTTTGTCTTTCGTAGTTTAGATTTGATTCTTCTTCACTATCTCCTTCTGAAGTTGGCGCATATTCATCTGGGCACACCAAATTTACATTAAAGTTGTGTGGTTTATCAAAAACATCTTCTTGGGTAATTCCAGAATCAGGGTCTTTATAAGTAGGCTCCATATACAAAGCCCAAATGGGGAGTGCCATGTTGGCGCCCTGTCCAAGTGAAATATTATCGAAATGAATATCTCTTTCTTCACCACCTACCCATATCCCTGTTACTAAGTTGGGTGTTAATCCAATAAACCATCCGTCGGAGTTGTTTTGTGTAGTTCCAGTTTTGCCTCCAATTTCTCCTGTAAATTGATAGCGAAAGCGTAATCTATAAGCAGTTCCAGTGTTTACAACTCCTTCTAAGAGGTTGACCATTAAATACGCATTT
>CAZJDS010000009.1:0-28328 GCA_964544795.1 uncultured Alkaliflexus sp.
GATCGGTAGGCTTTCCAGATGGCAGCGAGAAAGCCAACTTCCCAGAAGTGGACTTACAAGTGCAACTTGGAGGAGCAGGCAATTTTAAGGCAGCACTCACCGCTGGTTACAAGCAACTAGCGGCTCCTCGTCCCGACAATGCACAATGGACAAAACAACCTATTGTGGAAGGATTTCATTTTCAATCCAACTTCTTAATTTCATTGGATAAGTGCATTATTCGAACAGGTGCAGTGTATGGCGACAACTTAACTGAACATGTAATGCCTGGCGGGGTAGGACTTCTGCAATCATCAGATCCTATCAACAAACCCGAGTACAAACCACTTTCGGTTATCACAGCTTGGCTAGATATAAACAGCAAATCCACCACATGGGATCCAGGCTTTTTTATTGGATATCTAAAGAATTTAGGGGCTCCAAATAAAATATCGGTTGTAGAAAGCTTTTCCCGTGATCCCCGTTTAGCAAATCTTTGGGTAATTTCGCCTCGCTTACGTTACCACCTAACTCCACAAGCATGCGTAGGAATAGAATACTCCTATACACAAGCAGGATGGGGAGGGAAAATGGTGTTAAATAATGTCGAAGTTACTAAGTTCGATAATTATGGTAAACCGCAAAATGTTGAGAATTTCCACAACCATCGCACCCTCTTATCTGTTAGATATAATTTCTAATACCTTATTAAATTATGCGAAGAAAATTAAGCGTTGTTGCTATTCTGTTGGTTGTTTTTGGATTTGGAATGATACACAGTCCTTCGGTTATCATGGAGCGTATTGCCATTGTCTTAATGGGAGTAGGAATAATCTATTTAGTCTATATGCTTATTGTTACTCGACCGAAAGATGATCCAGATACACAGCAATAGAAATCTATTTTAATTTAGTAATTATCTGATGTTCAGTAAAGAAGAAGAGAAGGCCATTCGATTGGATTTTTGGCAAAAACTTAACAATAAAACTCGTCGTCTGCCTGGTCAAAAAGGGCGAAAACGGTTTTGGATTTTTGAAAGAACAGGAATCAAAGGTGTAGATCTTCGTTTTGATGTAGATCGCGAGAAAGCACGTGTAGCTTTGGAGATTAATCATAAAACAGAGGATCGCCGACTTCAGCTCTTTGAAAAATTGCATGCCGCTAAAGAATTATTTGAAACAGAGTTTGAAGAACCCCTCACATGGGATTTCGCCTATGAAAAGCCCACAGGAGAACTGGTCTGCAGAGTCTATGTAGAACAACCTGGTGATCTGCTGGACCAAGAACAATGGCCAAACATGACCTATTTCTTAATAGATCGGATGATTCGGCTTGAAAAGGCATTTTTAGAAGTAAAAGAGTATCTACAGTCTGACATGAATGAATAATTAACGAAAGTATGAACAATAAGGTGTTTCTTCCAGAATGGTCGCCCCAAAGTGCAGTTTTAATGGCATGGCCGCACACAAACAGCGATTGGGCATATATGTTAGAAGAGGTGCAGCACTGTGTAAATGAAATTATTACAGCCATCACAGAATTTCAATCTGTGGTCTTAATCATCCCCAATAAAACTGTGCAAAAAGAGCTAAAACAGATCTTACCCAACAATGTTATTTATAGGATAATAGAAACCAACGACACGTGGGCACGCGACTTTGGCCCTATATTCATTCAGAAGAGTGACAAACTAATTGCTTTGGATTTTAAATTCAATGGATGGGGATTAAAACACTCGGCAGACAAAGACAACCTTATCAACCAACATCTGTTCAACTCCAATCTATTTTCAGGAAAAAACGTTCAGTATGCCAATCGACTTAATTTTGTAGCAGAAGGAGGTGCTCTGGAAAGCGATGGAGAAGGAACCTTGCTCACCACTTCAGAATGTTTGCTCTCTCCCAACAGAAATGGAGAATGGGATAAAAATCAAATTGAAAGCTATTTAAAAGATGAGTTGGGATTAAATAGAGTTTTATGGCTCAATCATGGTTATTTAGCGGGCGACGATACAGATAGCCACATAGATACTTTGGCCAGATTTTGTTCCCCAAATACTATAGCTTATGTTCAATGTTTGGATGAAAAAGATGAGCATTTCGATGAGCTTCAAAAGATGGAGCAGGAATTGAAGTCTTTTCGCACCAGCGATGGCAATCCTTACCAATTAATTCCTCTCCCAATGGCAGATGAAGTGCAGTTCGATGGGCATCGGCTGCCAGCTACTTATGCCAATTTTTTGATTGTCAACGGAGCAGTTTTAGTTCCTACCTATAATTCTACCAAAGATGAGCTAGCAATTTCACAATTACAGATCGCCTTTCCCAAACATAAAATAGTGGGAATAAATTGTTTGCCCCTCATTAAACAACATGGCTCTTTACATTGCGTTACCATGCAGCTGCCAAAAGGAGTCATGAATGTAGAAATTTAATAAACACCTTGAAAAGTGCAAAGATAGAAACTTGCCAACATTGGATATATAGCGTTGATGATATGATTCTTTAAAGTTGTTTTAAGACTTCTCCTTCCACCACAAAAGTATCTCCAATCTTGTTTTGTGCCAGTTTGATCATTCCTTTAGCTACTTGAGCGCCTTCTATGGGTCTGTATTTTTTTGCCTTTCCGATTAAAAGAAAGCTGAGAGGTTTCATCAACCATTCGCCCACTTTTTCTCCAAACCGAAAGTCCTCTCTCCTCCCCATAAGGAGAGATGGACGAACAATCGTGAGGTTGTTGAGTCCGATAGCCTTCAGTACTTGTTCCATCTGACCTTTGGTGCGCAAATAAAAATTGCGACTTTTAGGATTGGCACCTATGGAGCTCACCACCACAAAATGATTGCAGGAAACACTCTCGCCCCATCGCGCAAAATTAACCACAGCATCAAAATCTACTTCACGGAATTGATCTTGCGATCCTGCTTTTTTGATGGTTGTACCCAAAGAACAAAACAGGTCTATATTTCCATTTTTTGGCAGATTTTTAAATTCTGAAAAATCGCACAACTCAAAAACAATCTTTGGATCGGTAAGCTTTGGTGCTTTTCTGCCAGGTACATATATTTTATCGTATAATGGATTGTTCAGAAGCTGCTGAAGCAGATGCCCACCAATTAATCCGGTAGAACCAGCTATTACTGCTATTTTTTTTGTGTTGTTGGTCATAATTCAAAAGAAATTAAATTTTATCCACCCAAAGTAGTGAATATTTATAAGGAATAGAAAAACAATCGCTTAGGCGGTTTTGTTTCTCCCTATAAAGAATTGATCGTTTGCAAAGATGCCATTACCATCTTTAGTTCTCCAAAAGAAACATCACTTCCCACTAAGTTTTTAGCATAAGTAAGGGAGGAGGCCTTTTTTCCATCAAGTTTTTTTGTGATTATTTTAATTCTATCAGGAGCCAATACTTTCTCTACCCTAAGCTCACCCATGCCGATAGCTTGGGCCAAATGACTCTCGATGGTGGATTCTACCAACGATCTTTCCTTTGCAATTTCTGCTATGGTTAATCCTGTTTTAAATAGTTCTAACGTAATCATCCACGTTAGCTGTTTACTTACTTTTGTCTTTTCTGGCTCCTGAGAAAAATCCAATTGAGCCGCTCCCAACTTATTGTCAATTCTGTAATCTTGAATTATTGTCAGAATTTCTTTGCCGAACTGCTCTGCTTTTCGTTTGCCAAAGCCTTTAATTTTAAGTAGCTCTTTGATAGAGCTGGGCATTTTATCCGATATATCTACCAAGGTTTTGGTCGCTACAATCATATATACAGGCCAATTTTGTTCGGCTGCACGGCTGTTTCTCCAGTTGCGTAGAATGTTGTAAAGATCAGCATTGACAGAGGTGGCATATGAGGTGCTTTTGGGTGCTTTTACTTTCTTCTTTTCTTTTTCAATCATGCTCACCGACTTGGCTTTCAAGTATGTGGCGGTGGAAAATCCTTGAGAACAAGCCTCTAAGGTTTGAAGGTGAGTGGTGTAGCTTCTGTTGATGCGATCCAAATGATCGTCAATGGATTTCTGAATGGCTTTATTGTCCGACTCCAATTCAAAAAGCAATTCGTCGTTTTGTAATGGCATAAGTTTTTTGAACTGCTCCATAAAGTAAGCGATGCCTTTTATTATTCTTTCTTGTAAATGGGGGTGGAGAGCTACTACTTTCTGTTCCAAAAAGAGTTTGCGCAGTTGATGTTGAAAGTTTGTGGAAATCTGTATTATCTTCTCATCTAATTGAGGGAGAAGTTCGTTCAATTTCTCCCTCCCGTTACCCAAAACAGTACTTTTATTGTCGTCCACTTCCATTTTAAGGCGTCCCAACTGTGCTCGCATTCTGCCAAAATTGAAAAGTTCGGTAATCAGTTCTTGCTCATATTCCAATTGAAAAGAGAGCAACTTTTCAGGAGTAGGCGTTTGAGCCTCCGCTTGATGAATAAAATTATTAACGTCGTTGTTAGAGATGATGCTGCTTTTATTTATAGGAGACGATAGAACCATTCCCTCCAGACTTCGGCAACGACTTAGTGCTACATAGACTTGACCATGCGTAAAGGCAGCGTTGGCATCAATAATAGCGTGATCAAAAGTTAATCCTTGGCTTTTATGAATGGTAATGGCCCAAGCCGATTTTAGTGGAATTTGAAGAAATTTCCCCACAGGTGTTTCTTCAATTTGCTGGGTGGTTTCATTCAAAGTGTATTTGTAATTTACCCATTCAACTGCTGAAATAGTAATGGGTTGATCCAAATCATCGCATCGAACAATTACTGCATCTTTTAAAATGTTTTCAACGATGCCAATTTTTCCATTGAAATAGAGCTTAGAAGGGGAGTTGTCATTTTTTATGAACATTACTTGCGCCCCTACTTTCACTTCCAACTTGGCATCGTTGGGGTAAGCCATTTCAGGAAAATCGCCTTCAACAGTTGCCTTAAAATATGAAGACTTGGTGTTTAAAGCATCCATCTTTTGTTGGTTGATGAGGTCGGCTTGTCTGTTGTGTGAGGTGAGTGTGATGCATCCTTTGGGCGGCACATAATTTGGAATGTGTCTGTTCTGTAATATTTCCAGCCCTTCGGGAGTGAGTTGGTTTTCTCTAATTTGGTTGAGTACCTGAATGAAAGTATCGTCTGTTTGGCGATAAATATGCTTTAGTTCGATGGTTTCCACTGGAAAAAATTCCAATACCTTGCTTTGAAAAAAGAAAGGTCCAGAGTAGTAGGCTTGCAGCAATTGCCAGTCGCTCTCTTTTACCACGGGTGCCAGTTGTTGTAAATCGCCGATCATAAGTACCTGAACGCCCCCAAATGGTTTGGATCGATTTCGATATCTACGAAGAACGCCATCAATGGCATCCAACATGTCGGCACGCACCATACTTATCTCATCAATAACCAATAGATCCAAACTGCGTAAAATATTCAGTTTTTCTCGCCCAAATCGAAAGTCTCGCTGAGGAGCTTGGTTTTCTTTGGGCAGATAATGATTGGGTATTTGTGGGCCAAAAGGGAGTTGAAAGAACGAGTGTATGGTCACTCCACCCGCATTGATGGCAGCAACACCAGTGGGTGCAACTACGGCCATTCTTTTTGGTGAGAGCGCTCTCAATGATTTTAAAAAGGTGGTTTTCCCTGTGCCTGCCTTTCCAGTTAAAAATAGGTTTTTTCCTGTGTTTTCAATAAATTGTTTGGCCAATTCCAACTCTGGATTGGATGCAAGTGGTGTGGACATTCTCTCTCAGTTTCAATTTTAATGGCTAAAGTTAAAGCAAAATGGTTGTGGAAGCAAGTTGATAGGTTTTTTACCAAATCTTATCCATGAGAAAAAACATGGAACTCTAATGGAGAACCTTAGGACTAAGTCTAAATATATCTTGTCCAGTTGTGAAGTTTATCACGCGAGCTCAAAACTATGCAGTAATTGAACATTCCTACTCCTTTGATACCAATCGTTGTAAACCAACTCTACTTTTTGCACTTCGAATGTACCAAAATTATGATCTCTAAAACTTTCTGTTTTTTCTAAAAACAAGTTTTTCCGTGTGAGTGGTTGACGAAATCGCATTACTGTAGAATGTGCAGTTTGAAGTAGATAGCGCTGATCCAAACTTTGTTGCAAGTCAGATAGTTCAAATGCAGACCTCAACCGATTACGAATAGAGTTTAAAGTATCATCCGTAGGATAACCACGAACCATAAAGCAAGATGGTGAGGCTGTTATTCCCTCCATGTTTAGTTCAAACCTTCCAATGCCCTTTAATTGATGGGCGATTAAATTTATGTAATCGGAAACCTCTATGTTTTCTAATTTAAGCCCCGCTGTGCAAGAAATTATGGATAAGATGGTAATGTGTATATCCGAAAAAGGGTAGTAATACTGTAGAGAATCAATTTTACTTAATTCATTTGTAAATTCCATCATCTTTTTTCGTGTGTTCTCATCTGGACGCACAATTAAAGTCAATCCATACCGATCGTCTTTTGGGTTGTCGATATTATAATCCACTTCTACTCCCTGAGAAGATAATACTTGCAGGCTGTTTTTGTATAGGTTGTCGTAATGCGTTCTAAGGTCCATGAATAACTAATGCATAAAATAATTACTAAGATAGTATTAATAATTTATCTCTTCCTTTTAAAGAAGTTTTTCACCAATGCTCCACACTCTTCGGATAGAACGCCCATACTCACTTCTGTTTTGGGATGTATGGGGGAGGGGCTTAGTCGGCTAAATCCTCTTTTTTCGTCTGGCGCACCTATTACCAATCGTCCCAATTGCGCCCAGCTGATGGCACCTGCACACATTGTGCAAGGCTCCAGCGTAACATAAAGAGTACATTCGTTGAGATATTTACCCCCTAAATTCTCCGCTGCAGAGGTGATAGCCAGCATTTCTGCATGGGCGGTAACATCGTTAAGAGTTTCAGTAAGATTGTGCGCGCGTGCAATAATTTGTCCTTTGCTTACTACCAAAGCTCCCACAGGCACCTCTTCTTTGGATGCTGCTTCTTGGGCTTCTTTTAGTGCCAGCTTCATAAAATATTGATCGTCGAACTGGATCTCTGGGGTTCCGTTTTGTGAGTTGGTCATTGTTTTTAATTTTGATTTGTGGTTTCGACAGACTCAACCACCCTTCAGATTAGGTGATTGAGCTTGTCGAAATGACGAGAATTATCAACTGTTAAAATCTTTAAACTGTGTACGGTTTTGTGATAGGTAACTGAGCTTGTCGAAGTCTATTTATTAAGAATCCATCCTCCACATTAAGAATCTCACCTCTCTTCTTAAAAAAACTTACGCTATCATTTATTTTCTTGCTACTTTTGCAAAGTTATTTCAATTTAGAAAACTTCAGCGGTAAACCTTAGGTTTTAGCTTTGAAATTATTTTCATTTTTATAGAATAAAGCAATGTATAGAACTCATACGTGTGGTGAATTACGACTTTCGGATGTTAATAAACAAGTAACATTAAGTGGATGGGTACAAAGAATACGCAATCTGGGCGGAATGACATTTGTTGATCTTCGTGATCGTTATGGAATCACACAACTGGTTGTGAACGATGAAACTTCTGATGAATTGAGCAGTGCAGTTCATCATCTGGGTCGTGAATTTGTCATCCAAGCTGTGGGTACCGTTTCAGAAAGAAGTAGTAAGAATAGTAAAATGCCCACAGGTGATGTTGAGATAATTTTGGAAGATATAGTGATCTTAAATAGCTCAATAACTCCTCCTTTCACAATAGAAGACGAAACGGATGGCGGCGATGAGCTGCGTATGAAATATAGATACTTAGACTTACGTCGCAATCCTGTGCGTCGCAATTTGGAGCTTCGACACAAGATGGGTTTTCAGATAAGGAATTACCTTAACGATTTGGATTTCTTGGAGATTGAGACGCCTGTATTAATTAAGTCAACACCCGAAGGTGCTCGTGATTTTGTGGTGCCATCGCGTGTGCATCCAGGTGAGTTCTATGCTTTACCTCAATCGCCACAGGTTTTCAAGCAACTTTTGATGGTGGGTGGTTACGATCGTTATTTTCAAATAGTAAAATGCTTTCGCGATGAAGATCTACGTGCCGATCGTCAGCCGGAATTTACCCAGATTGATTGTGAGATGGCTTTTGTTAACCAAAATGATATTCTTAACACTTTTGAAGGTTTGACAAAACATCTTTTCAAGAGTTTGCGCGGAATCGAGATGAAAGACACTTTTCCACGTATGACTTATGCCGATGCCATGGAGAAGTATGGTTCAGACAAGCCCGACATCCGTTTTGGCATGGAGTTTAAAGAGTTGACTCAGCTTGTTCAGGGGAAAGGATTCAAGGTCTTTGACGATGCAGAATATGTTGGAGCCATTAATGCAGTAGGTTGCGCCAGTTATACCCGTAAGGATCTGGATAAATTGACCGACTTTGTTCGACGTCCACAAGTGGGTGCACAAGGAATGATTTATCTGCGCTACAATGAAGATGGAAGCTTGAAGTCATCTGTAGATAAGTTCTTTGATGAGACAGAATTGAAAAAATGGGCAGACGCATTTGATGCCAAACCAGGCGATTTGATATTGGTATTGGCAGGTGCTCGTCATAAAACCCTTACCGCATTGAGTGAATTGAGGCTCGAAATGGGCAAAAGGTTGGGATTGCGCGATAAGAATATTTTTGCACCACTTTGGGTGGTGGATTTTCCATTGTTGGAGTGGGATGAAGAGACAAAACGCTTTTATGCTATGCACCATCCGTTTACCTCGCCTAAACTGGAAGACACTCATCTGTTGCAGAATGAACCTGGTAAAGTTCGTGCCGACGCTTATGATTTGGTTATAAATGGTGTAGAGATTGGTGGTGGTTCTATTCGAATCCACAACGACGTTTTGCAGCAGAAAATATTTAAAATATTGGGCTTTACGCAGGAACAAGCACAAGAGCAATTTGGGTTTTTGATAAATGCTTTTAAATATGGCGCTCCCCCTCACGGTGGCGTAGCATTTGGTTTCGACCGATTGGTTTCTCTCTTTGCTGGCGTAGATTCCATTCGTGATGTTATTGCGTTTCCAAAAAACAACGCTGCTCGTGATGTGATGATCGATTCTCCTTCGCCCATCCATAAAGACCAATTGGATGAGTTGAATATAAACTTAAAGCCTTTATCAAAAGAGGATTAGACAAATAGACAATGCGAAAAGCCCCTTTATCTTTCTTTAAAAGAGATGTAAGGGGCTATTTTATTTGGTTGAAGGCTGTTGAGATTTTTTTTTACTCTTCCTTTAATTTATTAATCAGAGGATTGGCGTACATCTCCAGTAAATTCTGATATACAAATTTGCTGTCGCACTTGGTACGTTTAATATGCTCCTCTATATAGTTGGTAAAAGTCTCCTTTTCTTCTTGGCTATAGTGGTCTGCATATTTGGTGCTATTATTTAGCAAATCCCAAGCAACATAATTACCGGGCCATAACTTATAGTTGGCATGTACATGTTCATCAATAATTTTTGCCAAAGCTGTAAATTGATCATTCTTTATGGTCAACGTTGCAATAGGGTTCAATTCTTCTATCAATGGTTTTCCAAAAGAGATGTGAATATGTCCTTTACGACCTTTAAGACCTGTGATCATATGTTTTAGATCGTCGTCTTGAGTTTTTGCAAAATCTGGATTGGTCTGTTTTAGATAGAACTCTTCAGCTTTGAGGTAGTCGCAAGGATCAAATTCATAGGAAACAGAAACTGGAACAATTTTTAGCTCTTTGAAGTTATCCAACAAATCACCTTGTCCGCTAATGTTAAACATTTTCATCAAACTAACTTGGGTGCGGTCGTTTCCATCTTTTGAGCGTCCCTCACGTTGTGCAATCCAGATGCTGCGTTTTTTCACTTTGAGTGCATGGCGTATGTATGCAGAGAGAGTGCGAGAGCTTTCTAATATTTTACGTGCTGTGAGATTTCGCTTAACAATAAAGGTTCGATTTAATTTAACCAGATCGGTAATCCAAGGGAAAATCAACAAGTTGTCGCCAATGGCAATCTCGGTGGTGTTAAATCCATGCTCCACCAGCTGAACATTTAAAATGGCTGGATCCAATAAGATGTCCCGATGATTTGAGATGAAAAGGTAAGACGCTTCAGGATCTAACTGATCGAGGCCAGTAACAGTGACCCCTTTGGTAGTATCTTCCAACACTTTTTTAATATAGGCTGAAACTACCTCTTCTTGAAACTGACGGATGGAAGTCATCGTCGTCAATCGATCCATGAATTCTTCTGCTGGAACTGCTGGGTATAGAAAACCCAGAAGATTCATAAACGATGTTTCTTTCTTTAATCGATTAAAAACAGTTTGAATCTCGTGATCCTCATACGGTCTGATGGATTCAAAATCCAGTTGTTCCTTATTCTCCATTAGTTTATTGAATGTTTAATGCCAAAATTACATTAAACAATCTAGGTTTAGAAATTTATATCCGAAAAATGATTCATAAAAACCATCCACCTTTTCCAAAACAATCTCATAACACGCTACTTGTCAGTTAAACAGCACTATTTCCTCCCATTAAAAGCTCCCAGTATTCCAATGCTCTTCGGGTGTGCGGAATGACTATCGTTCCTCCAACAATATTAGCTACTGCAAAAACCTCCATAATTTCTTCGGTAGAGATTTTTTGTTCAAAGCATTTTTCCAGATGATATTTAACACAATCGTCACATCTAAGTACCATGGAACTTACCAAACCTAGCATCTCTTTTGTACGTGTAGTCAAGGCTCCTTCGGAATACGTATTTGTATCTAGACTGAAAAGGCGTTTAATAACCAAGTTGTTTTTAGATAAAAGACGTTCATTCATCTGAGCTCTATAATCCCGAAACTGACCAATCTTATCGTTTTCCATTTTTAATTAAAATTTACAAGTTTACAAAATGGCTATCGCCTATTTGTCTTCTTTTAATGTTTCATAAAGCTACTTTATTAAAATATAAATATGCAATACTAACTCCGATAATAGTTACAGAACTATTCTTCAAAGTCTTTATTATCATCCGTACTCAGGTTGTTGATTTTTTAGCACTTTGGTCACAAATCTAAAAGTTTATGAGTATATTTATTTCGTTATATACATTATCTTTATCCATTTCAGATCTATTGCGATTAATGCTTTAAAACCAAACATCTATGCGACCATAAAAACCAATTATCATGAAAAAAATTCTTGTTCCAGTTGATTTTTCAGAAACTTCAGTTCTAGCGATTGGGGTAGCTGTTAAAATTGCCAATCAGCTAAAATCAAATATTCAATTAATGCACGTTAGAACAGGAAAGCGTTATCATCCTGAATTTGCAAGAGAAAACGTAGAGAATTTAATGACTGACGCTGCCATTAATAATATGGAGCGTTTGGTAGCAAAAAATCTTGAAATCTATTCTGTGCCAAATGGAACTTTTGATTATAAGATTAGAGAAGGAAACGTAGTGAGAGAGATTCGAAATCAAGCACATTATAATGACTCAGACCTTATTGTTGCAGGTACTCATGGGATGTCTGGGTTCGAAGATCGTTGGCTGGGAAGTAATGCGTATAGGCTTATTACAAATGCCCCTTGCCCTGTTTTGGCAGTGCGGCAAAACATGTTGTTCCATGACGAGCAAAAAATCCTACTTCCCATTGATTTGGATAAAGTAAGTCGTCGCATAGTTCCCCAAGTGGTTTCTTTCGCCCAATCAATAAGTGCAAAAATATTGGTCGTTGGTATTACACCAAAATCGCGATGGCTTATTCCAGGCAGGATAAATGCTTATGTGCATCAAGTGGAAAAATACATGAAGAAGTTCCCCAATTTGGATGTAGAGTTCTTTACCAAAGAGGGAACCAACGATCCGATGGAGTTACTAGAATTGGCACATAAAAAAGGGGCTACCCTAATTGCTTTGGCAGTTAAAAAGGGAGTCAATCCATTCGAAAGCATATTTAGTCCATTTACCAATGAGTTATTGAATATTTCAGATTTACCAATATTTGCTGTTCCTGAAAGGGAATAAAGATTACCTTTGCAGTAATAAAATACAATCGTTGTGTTGTTAAACGAAGGTAAGTCGCACCTACACTTTCTTCACAATAGAGGTTTTTGATGATTTAGATTGCACGATCTTCTTTACGTAAAAAATAAGAAGTCTAATTAAAAAAGGCTATAGAGCCATAAAAAAGAGTTCACATAAAAGTTGATTAAAAGCTCTTTAAAATCAAATTACAAATAGATGCATAGTAGATCTTTGAAAATATTACTTTTTTCGATTCTGATTCTTTCTACAATGAATGGATTGGCCCAAGAAGGGTCTCCATTTTATAAACTATCCAACCGTTCGGTGGGGCAAGGGGAGATTGTGATTCATCAGTCTAAAGTTCTTGAACAGATGATAGACAATTTTGCAATAAGAAATAGGGTCAACCCTAAAGTTGAAGGATATCGTATTCAACTATATTCTGGAACTGGAGCGCCTGCCAAAAAAGAATCTCAAGAGGTGAAGACGAGAATGTTAGAATATTTCCCAGAAGAGAAGGTTTCTGTAGAGTACAATGCGCCATTTTGGAGAGTAAGAACTGGAGTTTTTAGACATAAGCATGAAGCTTTGCCACTACTCAGAAAAATAAAATCCAGTTTCCCCAACAGTTACGTAGTCAAAGATAGTGGGATACAACTCTCCGAACTCAATTAACAACAAGCCTGTCAAATTACGACAGGCTTTTTAAATGGAAATAAAATATCCCGAACCTGACCTAACCACCTGCTAATAAGGTTCTTTGCTCAGTATATGCAGAAAAAAATGTATGCGTTTCATCAACAATTATATAATTATTTTGAAAGTAATAAATACTTTACTGAAAAATAGGGTAAATTTGCCCGTTAACATTTTATAGAGGCAAGGGGAATTATGAGTGATCAAGTTAAGCACGAGTGTGGCATTGTGTTAATTCGGCTCTTAAAGCCATTGGAATATTATCAGAAAAAATATGGTACCTGGAGATATGGTTTGAACAAGCTTTATCTTCTTATGGAGAAACAGCACAATAGAGGTCAGGATGGGGCGGGAGTTGTGAGTCTTAAAATTGATCAACCAGCAGGTAAGGGATATTTGTCTCGTGCCAGATCCAACCAGTCCAATCCCATTGGAGATGTCTTTTCAGAAATTTATAGCTATTATGAATACGATGAAGATCATCATCCCGAACTCCTCTCAGACCCAGTTTGGGCCAAAGAGAATCTTCCTTTTGTAGGAGAGCTTTATTTAGGACATCTGCGTTACGGAACCTTCGGCAATGACAGCTTAGATCATGTCCACCCTGCCATGCGTGAAAACAACTGGCGATCTCGCAACCTTGCACTAGCAGGAAACTTTAATCTCACCAATATGGATGAGATTTACAATGCGCTGGTAGAGTTGGGACAACATCCTAAAGATTATACGGATACGGTTTCGATACTTGAGAATGTCGGGCATTTCCTTGATGAAGAAAATCAGCTTCTATTTCGCCAATTTAAGAATCAAAACTATACCAATCGTGAAATATCGGCGATGATTGAACGCGATCTTGATGTTCGAAATATCTTAGAACGATCTAGCAAGAAATGGGACGGTGGCTACGTTGTTGCCGGATTGATTGGTCACGGAGATGCTTTTGTAACACGTGACCCGTGGGGCATTCGTCCCGCCTCCTATTATTATGATGATGAAATAGTTGTGGTGGCTTCAGAAAGGCCTGTTATCCAAACTGCCTTAAATGTTCGGGTGAAAGATGTAAAAGAGTTGAAGCCAGGTCATGCACTCATCATTAAGAAGAATGGGGAGATTTCTGAGCAGTTGGTAAGCGTACCACAAACACGTAAATCTTGCTCTTTTGAACGTATCTATTTTTCCCGCGGAAGCGATAAATCCATCTATCTTGAAAGAAAAGAGTTAGGCCGCTTATTGGCCCCTAAAATCCTAGACATGGTTGATTGCAATCTTAAAGATACCGTATTTTCGTACATACCCAATACTGCAGAAACTGCGTTTTATGGCATGATGGAAGGAGTTCGAGAATATCTTGCCCAATGGAAAATTGACGAAGTGAAAAAACTTAACTCAAACTCAGCTGAAGAGGAATTATTGAAGATTCTTTCCGTGGAGCCAAGAGTAGAAAAGATAGCAGTAAAGGATGTTAAAATGCGCACCTTTATTACAGCAGACTCTTCACGCGATGATATGGTAGCACACGTTTATGATGTTACCTATGGCATAGTTCGAAATGATGTAGATACTCTTGTGATTATAGACGATTCTATTGTGCGAGGCACTACATTAAAGAAGAGTATTCTTAAAATTTTAGACCGACTACATCCCAAACGAATTATTATTATCTCTTCGGCTCCTCAAATACGATATCCCGATTGCTATGGAATTGATATGGCAAAACTGAACGAGTTTTGTGCGTTTACAGCGGCCATTGAATTACTGAAAGAGACAGGTCAACAGAATATTATTGACGAAGTATATAAACATTGCAAAGAGCAGCAGAATTTACCCAAAGAGGAAATTGTGAATTTCGTAACAGATATCTATCTTCCTTTTACAGATCAACAAATCTCCAACAAAATAGCTGAAATGTTAACCCCTGAGGGAACACATGCAAAAGTAGATATTGTCTATCAAACGGTTGATAACTTACATTTAGCTTGTCCTAATGATTTGGGAGATTGGTACTTTACTGGTAATTATCCCACCCCGGGAGGAAACAAGGTAGTGAATACGGCCTTTATTAATTTTATCGAAGAACGAAGCAGCCGGCCATACTAATTTATTGGCAGCAAATAATTTATCGAAAAAGAGAAGCAACTTGTGTTCAGGTTGCTTCTCTTTTTATTAGCTCTTAGCAAGGTTTGTGAAAGATGTTACTGATAACTCACCGGAGTGGGTTTAAAGATTTTATAATTGCTAAAATCAAAATCTGTGGTGCGGAAAGGATTCATCTTAAAAACATTGATTCCCTCGCCTGGTATTGAAGGGTAGAATACGATAGATATTTGAAAAGCATTTAACACCAAATATTCGTTGCGTATAAGAAGCCCTAAACCCAGCTGTGAATAAAGTTTACTCCTTTTAAAACCATTTTCATGATCTCCCAATAAAGCACCAGTCCAAGTAAGGAAAGGCCCAAAACGAAAACCAAAGACATTAAAGGGTGCATAAGATTGAGTTTGTAAAGTTAATACCAATCGTCGAGTACCCGTAAGGAGTGGACTGTCAAAGCCCTTAATACCAAACTCATTGTTCAAAGTTAAGCTGTCGGATATAAATGGATTAAGCCCAATGGTGAGCTGAGGTTTAATCAATTGACGAAATCTCCAATTGCCCCACTTTTTCAAATGCGTAAAGTAATTGGCTCCAACAGTAACAATCCCCTGCTCCCCGTTGGACTTCCTAAAATAGGAGCCATATTCAAAGTTGGTGCCCAGATATCCCCAAGGGTGATAATTCCCAAAAGCCAACCTTGCACCCCAATAGGTTCGGTGGCTATCTCCTTTAATTTGATACCCCCCTGTGAAATTAACCACTCGTCCTACAGGTACGTCTTCAGTAACTCCAAACTTAAGAATGTAACGATCTTTTACATAACGCTCATGGGAAAAGCCCATACTGCCAAGATAAAAATTCTCGCTTGCAAAAAGACCTTCAGAATTAGGCATAAAATCTGGTTTTAGCGGAAAACGAACTCGCAAAACACGTGCAGTTGTAATAAAATTTGCACTACGTAAAGGTTCTATACTGCCTTTAAAAAGATGAAAAGAACTCCCTGCCCAGAGATCTTGGCTCTTAATAACAAACTGTCTTTCTGCTGTAGGCGTAGGAGCAATTCCTACTGTATCAGCACGAGATTGGTGGGAAAGTGTTATTCCACCCGCCCATTTTGTAAGGGGTGAAAAAAACGCCCGATCAAAACTCATCCTTCTGTTCAAATGCCCATGCTGGTCAATACCTATATCCAAAGAACCACTAATAAAGGTTTTACCTAAGTTTTGAACGGTATAAGAAGTGTTAAAGTAACCTGTATTTCTATTGTATTCGTTGTTGAAGTTGTGTCCTAAGCCCAAAAAGTTTTTATCACTTAAACCTATAACATTGGCAGATATTTTAGGAATTATACTCCAAGTGTCTAAAACACGAAAATAGAGATCCACTAATTCAGGATTCTCATTTACGGGTAAAACTGTTACCGTGAGATCACGAACAAACTCCATTTCACGTATCAATCGCTCAGACTCACTTAGATGTAAGCTATCTAGGGGCTGATTCTCCCTAATCAATAATAAATTTTTTATCGTGTTGAATCGGGATTTCCTATGCAGTTTATTGCCTGTTTTCTGAAAAACAGTGTGTGCAGTAACAGTTGTATCTTCAAGTGAAAACCCAAAAGGATCAAGAGTCGTAATATAAATATTACGGATAATTTTCCCTTGATAATTCGAATAGGAAAGCTTGCTCTGTTTCAGCGAATCTTTTTTTTCAGACTCTCCTCTCCCTCCATTGGGTCTAAAAACCAAGTCGTGGAGTACTTTAGTGGTCTTATTTCTACTGGAAAGTGAATCCAGTTTCTCATAGATGCGGATTGAATCTTTTTTAACTACAACCTCTTGCGCAACCGCATATTGATAAGTAAGCAACAATGCAATCGACATAAAGAGTTTTATATATTTGTAGAATTTCATGCCATGGTAACAGCTATAACCCCCTTTTGTTAAAAAATGAAATTAAGAACATCTAATAAAAAGAACAAAACATACGAAACACTTCGACTCTGTCAACTTAAATAAGGACAATGTCATTTTACCTATAAAAAGCATATAACCGAAAGAATTTAATACCACCACTGGCTCATAAATATCCCTTACACGTACTGCTGTTGAAGTACATTCTGATCTTGGAGCAATACTTTTTTAATAGTTTCTACCACCCCATTTTCATTGTTGTCTTTTTCTGTAATATGTCTGGCAACTTTTAATATTTCAGGATGTGCATTTTTCATTGCATAACTATGTGAGCCCATTTGCATCATCTCCAAATCATTGGGGAAATCACCAAATACCATAATCTCTTCTTTCTTGATATTCAGTTTATTCTTCATCAAGGCAATAGCAGCTCCCTTGCTCGCAGTAAATGAGGCTATATCGATCCAGTCAGGTCCTGAGATTGCTATTTTATATTGAGAGTCGTACTTTTTAAAATATTTATAACTATTGGTTTCTGGATCTTGTGAATCAGCAACAGCCAATTTTAAGATAACATCATCCACCTTCGTTAAATCATCCACTACACGTAGATTGAGATAAAACTTACTTGCAAGAGCGAAAAATGGCTCTTCCGTGCTTTCTACGTATGCAGATTTAATGCCACAAAGAATTGGGTTGACATCTGGTATTTCGCGAGCCAAACGAATAAGTTGATTTGCCTCTTCTCTTTCCAATGCATCGATATGGAGAACCTCATCGCCCTTTTTCATAATGGTTCCGTTCTCTGCTATAAAAAAGATCTCCTTTTTTATCCGATCGAACTGCTGTTCCATGGTATAAAGCTGACGTCCACTGGCTACTGAAAACAGGATCCTTTTTGCTTTTAAGGCTTCATAAATTCCCCAAAACTCTGGATTTATCTCTTTATTATCGTTAAGTAATGTGCCATCTAAATCAGAAATTACTAATTTTATATTCATCTATATTACCTCTTTTTTATTTGTTTATAATTCGACCTATAAAGGTCATATGGATCTGGCCAGTTTATTTAAAGTGTACTTGCCTTCCATGCAAAATAGTCAGAAAAATAATATTCTATTGCTACCTGCATAAAGTTACCCACCCTGCGCATCACTTTATTGGAAAGCCAGATCAATCAATAAATCGCCTAACTATATTAGCATAGGCATCTATCCTTCTATCGCGCAAAAATGGCCAAATTCTCCGAACGGATTCTGAACGCTGTAGATCAATCTCCACTATCAAGTTCTCTTCCTTATGATTACTGGCCTCACCTAAGAATTCGCCTTGTGGCCCCACTACAAAACTATTTCCCCAAAACTGAATACCGTTGGTTACACCTGAAGGATCTTTTTCTTCTCCTACCCGATTGACTGAAATAACTGGTAGGCCATTAGCCACTGCATGCCCACGTTGAGAAATAATCCAAGCCTCTGTCTGCCGCTTTTTCTCATCCGCTGAGTCTGTGCTCTCCCAGCCTATGGCAGTAGGGTAAATAAGTAAATCAGCGCCTCTGAGAGCCATTAAACGAGCAGCCTCAGGATACCATTGATCCCAACAAATCAAAAGCCCAAGATTGCCCATTGAGGTTTTGATAGGTTCAAATCCCAAATCTCCAGGAGTAAAGTAGAATTTTTCGTAATAAGCGGGATCATCGGGAATATGCATCTTGCGATATTTCCCAGCCATCGTTCCATCCTTCTCGAAAACAACAGCGGTGTTATGGTAAAGCCCAGGTGCTCTCTTCTCAAAAAGAGAGGTAACTATAACTACTTGTAACTCCTTAGCTATCTTACCAAAGAAATTTGTGGATGGGCCAGGAATAGTCTCTGCCAAATCAAATACATCAGTATCTTCAGTTTGACAAAAGTAAAGACTATTGTGCAACTCTTGTAACACAATGAGTTGAGCGCCTTTTTGCGCCACTTCCCGTATATTGGATTCAATCTTTTGAAGATTTATCTCCAGTTGAGAACTATTACTTTGTTGTATGAGTGCGGCTTTAATGGTCTTCATAATTTGGCTAAATTAATTCACAACTACAAATCTACGCAAACAAGCTCTCATTCATCCATCAATTAATGCTAAAATATCTGAAAAACAAATAGATAAACATAAAATTAATAGAATGAAGATATTCATTTGTTGTTTTTACATTGCTGAATAGACATTTATTAAAGTGCTTTATGATAACTTAATATTCTCATTGCAGCGCAACTGCGAATAAATACTGCCTCGAGTAAAACGATTATCGTTCGTAAAAAGGTTTCTTAACCGTAGCTCTTTCATATTTAAGTAATTTTCAAATTTACAAAGTGCTCATTATAAGATACTAAAAAATATCGTACATTCCAATCGTAACGAAAAAAAGGAGCTTCACCACAAACAAAAGAGCCTATTTTCGAAAAAATGTGTACAACAAAAAAAGCCCCTAATTTTACATTAGAGGCAAACTTTTTTTAAGAAAGTTAATCTATGCCGTAACTACTTGCTCTACAGCTAGCTTTCCTCTATAATAACCACATTCGCCACAAACGGTATGCAGTTTAACAGCAGATTGGCAGTTAGAACAAACACCTAATGCTGGAGCTACAGCTTTGTAGTGAGTTCTTCTCTTATCTCTTCTGGTTTTCGATGTTTTTCTCTTTGGATGTGCCATTTTCTAAACCTCTTTAATTGTTGTTGTTATCTAATAATTTTTTTAATTCACTCCATCTTGGATCTATCTCACTTTCTTCGGTAATGTCTACTTGAGCTACTCTTTCGCTCACCAGATAATTTGATAACTTCTCTATCATATCCGGATTACAAGTTGATTCTCCTTTCTCATCAGTAGGATGCAAATGACGTATGGGCTGGGAAGTAACAATCAGATCATAAATCGTTGATGCAATATTGTATTCATGCTCTTCATGAGGAATAATTACAATATCATCATCTTCCAACTCTTCGTACTCTGGTCCAAACTTCACATAAGTTCGAAACGTAAAATCTATTAATTGATCCATCGATTCTAAGCAGTTGTCACAAATTGTATCTACTGTACCTTTAAATGTATAGTTAAAAACCAACATCTGAGGACTCTTTATCAGATCTACAACCACATGAATCTTCCCTTTATCGTATAGCGTGCCTTCAATGAGCTTAAAAAACAAATCATCTACCACGTACTCAAAGCGATGATTCCCATCCTTAAGCCCCTTAAATTCAACAGTATAATCATTCAACTTTCTCACTTACTCTTAGGGATAAAACTGTGCAAAGGTATAAAAAAAACTATGCAATAAAAAGAAACTTGATTATTTTCTTCTTCAAGATCTCTTTTGGTCGATATAGGTGATTTTACAAAGAAAAAGGAAGAGCTATTCTGAAAGTTGTTCCCTTTCCTGGCAAAGATTCAACAATCGATATTACTCCTTTATGGTAGTGTTCAACAATCCGCTGACTAAGAGTTAATCCCAGCCCCCAACCTCTCTGCTTTGTAGAGAAACCAGGTTTAAAAGCAGTTTTTTGTGCTCCCCTTCCCATCCCCCTACCTGTATCAGAAATATCTATCACAGTATCGGTCTTATTTTGATACAACTGTATATGAATCTCTCCTTCCCCTTCCATCGCATCAATGGCATTCTTACAAAGATTTTCAATTACCCATTCAAACAACGGCCGACTTAATGGGATTCTAACTGAATCCAAAGGGTGAACCGTTACTTGAAAATCTACAAGTTTTGAACTTCTTTTATTCAAATAGTTCACCATCCCCAATACCACCTCTTCAATATTTTCTGGCACCAGTTCAGGCTTGCTACCAATTTTTGAAAACCGAGAAGTAATGGTCTCAAGGCGCTGAATATCAAACTTCATCTCCTCTATAAGTTGTGAATCGATGTTTTTCATTTTCAAAACATCTACCCATCCCAACAAAGAGGTAGTGGGAGTTCCCAGTTGATGAGCCGTTTCGCGAGCCATACCCACCCAAACCTGATCTTGCTCCCACCTACGAGAAGCACTAAAAGCGATATAAGCAATCAGCATAAAAACAAATACCACCAAGAGTTGAACAACAGGAAACCATCTTAGCTTGTTCAGCAAAATTGAGTTGCTGTAATAGATAAATTGAGATTCATTTTCATCCAATCGAATTTCAAAAGGAGCCTGAGCTTTTTTCATTTTTTCCAAAGCATTCGTAAGCTCCCTCTCAAAGTGTCGTTTGGAAAGTTTCACATTCCTATGAAGTACAATATTCTCCTGATCATCCACCACAATCACTGGCACAGTCGTGTTGTTACGTATCACTTCCAGCACCAAAGCTAAGGATTCATCTGAGACATTATCAGATGCCAACTGACGGTTGGCCTCTGCCCACAGCTCCATTTTCTTCTGCTCTTCGTCCTTTAATTCTACAACGAGCTGATTCGTATAAAAAAGAGAGAATAGGCTAATAAGAGCAGCTCCTAAAATCAATAAAAACTTCCACCGACGCTTTTTATTATATATTTCCATAGTAATGTGATGTCGACCGTCACTGTTTTATCGATACTTTTCGTCTTTGTTCAAATAGATACTAACATAACTATTGTACCTAGAAGGTGCAATCAAGTCATTCTCGACAGCTTTTTTAACCGCACAGTGTGGCTCTCGTATATGCATACAATTGTGAAACTGGCAATCCCCAGCAATCTTAAAAATTTCTTTAAAATAATGATACAACTCTTCTTTTTCGATCATCGTTAACCCAAATCCTCTAATTCCAGGGGTGTCGATAAGGTATCCGCCAAATGAAAAAGGGTGCATTTCTGCAAAGGTAGTCGTGTGCCGTCCTGTTTGATGACTTTCTGAAATAGCTGCTGTTTTCAAATTCAATCCAGGCTCTAGCCTATTGATCAAAGTGCTTTTTCCAACTCCTGAATGACCAGCAAAAAGAGAGGTTTTATTTACCAATAACTTTTTAACGTCATCCAATGAATCCTGGTTTTTAGCAGAAATAGCCATGGTGGCATATCCAATCTGCTCATAGATCTTTCTAAATTGAGCCAGTTGCTCCTGCTGCTTGTGGTTGTAACGATCAATTTTATTGAAAAGAAGAGTCACGGGGATATTGTAGGCCTCACAGGTAGCCAAAAAGCGATCTACAAAAATATGCGTGGTAACTGGGAAATTAATAGTAACCATCAGCACTGCCTGATCAATATTGGCAGCCAATATCTGTGTTTGTCGCGAAAGATTGGTCGCTCGACGTATAATGTAGTTTTTGCGTTCGCAGATTTTGTTAATGACGCCCTCTCCTGTTTGAGGATCTACTTCAAATAACACCCTGTCTCCTACCGCAACTGGGTTAGTGCTTTTCAATTCATCCAGACGAATCCTTCCGCGAATTCTACAAGCTATAGGGTCCTTCTCGTCACCTTGGACGATATACCAACTACCCGTTGATTTTAAAACAACGCCTTCTGTCATCACGTTAGAGTTTGCTTTTTAAAGTTAAAATGGAATCCTAATCTCAACATTCTATTTCTGTGCCTGCCTTGGCCCAACTGACAAACAAATCATCTATATTTATGTAATTGCTTTGTCTATGGATAAAACTAAACATACAATATCCTCAAAATTAATCAATTTCAAAACATGAAACGTATTACAAGCATTATTATGTAGAATAATTCCAGTGGAAATTAGCTGATAAGTATAACCCAAAGGAACAACTTGAGGAAAGCGGCAAAATCTAAATAAAGTAAATCAACACAAAAACAGATTTTTCATTTCAAAACACTACACAATTACTAAGCTATTTGAATAATATTTACATTCAAAAAGCAGATTTAAACATTGAAATCAATCTTTTATCAGCAAAATAGTTACATCGGTCAAAAATATGTTTTTTATCAATATTTGAAGATTATATTCGTAGTCCACATAAACTGTCTGTGACAATTATGGTCACTTGACACTTTATAATTAACCATAAAACTCCTCCTAAATGTCTGATCATTTTTCTCATTCGTGTACTCATTACGATAAGAAAACCAATAGTAACAAAGAGACTCCAAACCTTACTTCGTTAGAAAATGAAAACAGAAATCTTTCCTTTTTATTGGCGTTAGATCAACTTTTTTTCTCTACACAACAAAATCCTGATTGCTTAATCGAAGTTGCTAAGTTTATCCGACAAAACTGGCACTTAAAAGGTGTTGGTATATATAAGGAGATGGAGTTTGAAAAGCTTCAATTTCAACTCCTGGCTTTTGATGTGATGGAAGAAAGTTTCAACTCTTTTCCTCTACAGGTAAATTGCTCCGAACACTCAGCTTTGATTGAAAAGCATGAACAATCCGAGGACTTCAATATAAGTTCAGTACAACGCAAGCTACTTCATAATCTTCAATGTGAAACAGAAAATTCAACTATCATCGGTATCCCTATTAAACACAAGTATGAAGGGTTTATTATTTTAAATTATGCTCCAAACCAAACCGTCTCAATTACAGATAGTGAAAGAGAACATTTTAAACAGCTGTTTGCATGGAAGTTTGAACAAGATAATCGCCTCAACACAAAATTAGAAGAACTAAAAAAGATAGAATCGCTGAGGCAACGTTCAGTAGAAAAGGAGTTTTTTTTAAATGAGGTCTTACAGAACTCCCCTTGTGGGATCGTACAGATAAAAAATAGATATATCCAATTTGTCAACGAAAGGTTTGCGAATACAGTAGGCATTTCTGCTTCAGAATTAAAAAACCAACCTATTTCAGAATTGTTTACAGACGAGTATGGAGACAGTGGGAAAATATTGGAACTATATAACGATATTGAAAAAAATGGAACAGGTAAAGTCAATCTGATGTTCAAACAGAAAATGAACAGCTCTATATTATTTCAAATAACGGGTATTAAAGCTTCGGAAGGCAACAATAAAGAGTATTTGCTTCTATGCCAAGATGCAACAGATGTTCGCAATATCGAGAGAAGCTTAGTGGAGAGTGAAGAGCGCAATAAGCAAATAATGGAGGCAAATATAGATGGGGTTTTTATTATCAACAGATCAGGGAAGCTAACTTATGTTAATCAAGCAGGATGTGAAATGACAGGCTTTTCAAAATCGGAGCTTATTGATCTTGACTTGGAAATTCTATTCCCTTATACAGAAGGAGTCAATGATTATTTTAAAATAATTTCTTCTATTCAAAAAGAACACAGCTATCATGGAGATGCACAATTACGTCCTAAGAATGGAAATATAAAGCATGTAGAAATTCATGGAACTTGCATCTCATTAACAGGAAAAGAACATTACCATTTTAGCATTCACGATATTACACATCGAAAAAAGGCTGAGTCCAAACTAAGGGAAAGTGAGGAGAAGTTTCGGTCCTTATCTGAGAACCTTCCAGATTGTATTTTACGAATAGAGAAAGAAGGAACAATAACCTATTTTAATTCTATAGCTTCCAAGATGTTTGGCCCAAAGAATATTTCTTTGGGACTCATTTATCATCGTCTAAACTTTCCAGATACAGAAAGGGTAATTGATGTTTTTAAAGAGGTGATAAAAAACATCTCCATAAAGCATTTGGAAATTGAACATGAGCAAACAGATGGAAGGCTTTTAACATTTGACTGGTCTTTTTCACCTGAATTAGACGAGTTGGGTCAGTGTTATTCTGTTTTGGCTATCGGCAGAGACATATCTATACGAAAACAAACGGAGAAAGAACTCATATTTGCCAAAGAGAAAGCAGAAACTGCTGATAAGGTGAAATCTATTTTTTTAGCCAATTTGAGTCACGAAATCAGAACTCCTTTAAACGCCATTGTCGGTTTTTCCAATCTGTTGGACAAACCCGAGTTTAACTCTCTTCAAAAAAAGGAGTTTACCGAATTAATCAATAAAAATGCAGATAGATTGGTGTGGATGATCAATGAAATTATTGATTATGCCAAGCTGGAGAGTGGACATCATATTCAAGTGGAGAATCGCAAAATGAATATATTGGATGTATTTATCAATATCCGTTCCATCTATGAAACCAAAACCAAAATAAAGTTTGGGGATAGTGTGCGGCTTTTTACAAACATTCCTGTTAGAGAAGACGAAGCAGTTTTTGTGCAGGGAGATCCTCGAAAAATAGAACAAGTACTTACCAACTTATTGGAAAACTCTTTAAAGTTTGTAACCCGTGGATTTATAGAGCTGGGTCTATCCTTTGAAAATGAGAAGATAAAAATCTATGTGAAAGACTCAGGTATAGGGATTGCTCCAGAAAATCAGTCTATTATTTTCGATGCTTTTAGACAGGAGGAAGAGAGCCCAACAAAGACTTATGGCGGCGCAGGATTGGGCCTAGCAATATGCAAATTATTGGTGGAGTCAATGGGAGGTAATTTGAGAGTTCTCTCTGAAAAGAACAAAGGGGCTGAATTCTACTTCTCTTTAAAAAGAACCGTCTAACTTACTGCTTTCTTTTTCTCATTGCGAATAATTTCACACAAAGAAAACCTATCTAAACCCACTTCACGGTATAGTTCTGACGGGGAGCCATGATCCACAAACCGATCAGGAATACCCAGTCGTTTCACACTATTAGAATAGCCATGATCAGCCATAAATTCTAACACCGCACTTCCCAGTCCCCCAACAATAGTGCCCTCTTCCACAGTGATAATTCTTTTGTATTGTGCTGCTATTTCATGCAAACTCTGTTCGTCTAAAGGTTTAACAAAACGCATATCATAATGTGCTACAGATATACCTTCGGCGACCAAATCTTCACAAACTCGCTGCACTCTGACGCCCAAAGGACCTATGGAAAGAACCGCCAAATCTTTTCCCTCTCTAATTTTTCTTGCTGTTCCCTTTTTAATCTCTTCGAATGGTTGTTGCCAATCTACCACAGATCCTACTCCTCGTGGATATCGAATAACATAAGCACCCTGATTGGGAAGTTGAGCCGAATACATCAAATTTCTCAGTTCTACCTCATCCATCGGAGAGGCAACTGTGAGTTGTGGAACAGATCGCAAAAAAGAGAGATCATACACCCCATGATGTGTAGCTCCATCGGCACCCACTAAACCGCCTCTATCTATGCAGAGTACCACGTTTAAGTTTTGTAATGCCACATCATGGATTACCTGATCGTAGGCACGTTGCATAAAAGAAGAGTAGATGTTGCAAAACGGCAACATTCCAGAAATGGATAAGCCGGCCGAAAAAGTAACAGCATGTTGCTCGGCAATACCTACATCAAAAGCTCTTTCAGGCATTGCAGCCATCATCAAATTCATGCTGCTACCAGTAGGCATTGCGGGAGTAACTCCCACTATCTTTTCATTTTTCTCTGCCAGTTCGACTAAAGTGTGTCCAAACACATCTTGATACCTAAGTGGAGTTGTCTGCGAAGATTTTGTCTCCACAAAAAGACCTGTCGTCTTATCAAACTTACTATTAGGAGCATGCCAAATGGTTTGTTCTTGTTCAGCAGCTTTAAACCCTTTTCCTTTTTTGGTAATCACGTGAAGGACTTTTGGCCCTTGAATCTCTTTTAAATCTCTAAGTACCTGTGTTAGATGTTTCACATCATGTCCATCCACTGGACCAAAGTACCTAATATTGAGTCCTTCAAAAATGTTCGTCTGCCTCGTGAGTAGCGTTTTAATGCTGTTGTTAAACTTTACAACCAACTCTCTTGATCGAGGGCCGATCATTTTTGTCTTGCCCAATGCTCTAATTACCTCTTTACGTAAAGAGTTGTACGTTTTACTGGTAGCAATATCCACCAAATACTCACTTAACCCACCTACGCTGGGATCAATAGCCATGTTGTTGTCATTTAGAACTACCAACATATTAGCTTGAGATGTTGCTAAGTTATTGAGTCCTTCAAATGCCAAGCCGGCCGTCATAGCACCATCACCTATAATAGCCACTGCTTGTCGTTGAGCCTCTCCTTGCAACTTAAAAGCCGTAGCCATACCCAAAGCAGCAGATATGGAAGTGGAGGAATGTCCTACTCCAAAAGAATCATATTCACTTTCAAAAATATTTGGGAATCCGCTGATACCCCCATATTTTCGATTGGTATGGAAAAGATCTCTCCTACCCGTTAATATTTTATGCCCATAAGCCTGATGACCCACATCCCATATCAACTTATCCTCTGGAGTGTTAAAAACATAATGTAGTGCTACGGTAAGTTCTACCACCCCTAAGCTAGCGCCAAAGTGCGCGGGATTACATGAAACAGCATCAATGATAAAATCCCTCAACTCCTTACAGACCTGTGGCAATTGATCTTGAGATAGATTTCGAAGGTCTGATGGAAAGTTAATCTTATTAAGTAAAAAAGAGGAGGCTTCTTCCATGCCTAAAAGATGTTTTAACTGCAAATATAAGGTTTTAAAAGGGATGATTTAAAGCTAAATGATCATTAAGATTTAAGGTTCATCAGTAATACCAGAGGGACAAACCAAGTTCAAAGACTCTTTGAGACCATCCTCTGTCTCTGCCAAAATCACAAGCTTATCATAGGCTTCAATAATTGTGCTGCCATTGGGTGTGATAAATTTATCTCCACGCTTTATCATCACAATAAGCGCAGTTTCAGGAAATCCTATATCTACAATTCGTTTGTTCACCACAGGAATATCAGGAATGATTTCAACCTCCTTAATCAAGGATTTTACACTCTCTGATAGCTGGATATCAACGGGGGTGCGGCGGCGCAGTTTAAGAGGCAATGCTACATTCAACCATTTGGAGACTGCAGGCAGGGAAGTCCCTTGAACTAGTACAGAAATAATGGTGATAAAGAAAACAAGGTTAAAAATATCTGGTGCCCTATCAATTCCATAAAGTGTAGGATAGGTTGCAAAAACAATGGGCACAGCACCTCGAAGACCTACCCATGAGATGAACCAACGATCACGATTTGGCATTTTGAAAAGAGCCAAAGAAATCCATGTAGCTAAGGGACGTCCAATAAAAATCATGAAAAAAGATATCAAAACACCAGGTACGATCAAAGGAACCATTTGAGAGGGAACCACTAACAGGCCTAAGGTTAAAAAGAGAATTATCTGCATGAGCCAAGCGATACCATCAAAAAACTTAATAAGTGATCTTTTATGAATAAGCTCTTTATTGCCAAGAAAAAGACCACTCATATAAACAGCAAGAAATCCGTTCCCATTCAAAAACTCTGTAGCAGAAAACGTTAATATAACCATTGCTACAACTAAAACAGGATACAATCCGTCGAAATCTAATTTGATACGATTAATTATCAACTGAGTAACTTTACCCATTCCAAAACCCATCAATCCTCCAATAGAGAACTGCAACAAAAATGATGGTAATATCGTCCACAATGAAGTGCCTGGAGATTGAATAATTGATATGACTGAGATGGTGAGAAAGTAGGCCATGGGATCGTTACTCCCACTTTCTAATTCAAGAGTGGGACGAAGATGTCCTTTTAAACTGACGCTTTTAGAACGGAGAATAGAAAATACCGCTGCAGCATCGGTGGATGAAACAATGGAGCCAAGCAAAAGAGCCTCCAGAAAAGT
>CAZJDS010000010.1:0-897 GCA_964544795.1 uncultured Alkaliflexus sp.
AATATATGTGATCCACTCCCCATTATGGTGACATCAACATTAGAAACAGGCGGATTCTTTTTGGATATTTTACTGATGACTCCTGAAAGGTAAAAGCCGTTTTCCAGTAAATAATCTGAGTTTGGAATTGTATCTGCCAAAACATCTTCCCACTTAAACCTTCTCCAGCCATTGGTCATCATAGTTAAATCCGCCAATTGATGAGAGGCATTATCCATATTAAAAAAGTAGCTACAATCAGCCTCAAGTCCTGGTAAAAGAGAGCGCAGATAGAAATAATGTACAATATTTGAACTGGAAGAGAGAGAGTCTGCAGAAAAATTGGCAGGTGTAATTGCGACAGCAAAACTCCCCCGGGAAGGATTGTCAGATTTATCCTTCACTTTTATTTTTATGTTTTGGGTTCCGTTGTCCTCGTATATATCCGATTCAAAGCTCAGATAATCACCATTGTTAATATAAACCAATCTTTCGAGCAAAGGAGTTAATTCATGATCAAACAGGGTGACTTGGACAATGCCAGTCTGCAAATCATTTTTATCAATACGCAACAAATTAGCTCCGCTCTTTACCTGAAAATCATAACTCTGTTCAACCTGTCCTTTCTGTATTACTGCGAGAGTGAGAAAATTGTTTCCATCACTACCACTATTTATAATTACATCGAAATAATCGCTGTTCCAGCGATTGTTCACCATTAAAGTGTAGCCAGTATCGAGCGGCGCAGTCAGTGGATATTTTTTGACATTCCCTTTTGAATCAGTAATCTCAGCGTGGTATGCAGCACCCGCTTTTGGTGTCAAACTAAAAACGCCTTTTCCATTTTTATCCGAATGGAAAAAGGTCACTGTGGTTCCCTCATTATCAACAATTTTCCCTTTTACTTCTATAGGAATA